>JACQVJ010000111.1 GCA_016209805.1 Ignavibacteriota bacterium | reverse complement strand
GGACTGTGCTCCTATGTAGGTCGATGGGTCCCCCAGGATGTGGAGCGGTCCCTTGAATGGTGGGGACGTGCGGCCAATCTTGGGAGCGCCGAAGCGCGAGTGCGCGTGGCTATCACAAAGGTATCGGGCGAGAAGCGTTTGAGAGATGTTGAGTATGCAATTCCAGTACTTCGGCAGAGCGCTGGGGAAGGATCAGTCCTCGCGCAGGTTGCTCTGGGATATTGCTACGAAACAGGGACGGGTGTTCCCCTCAACAAAGGTGAGGCGGCGCGCTTGTATCGGAGTACGGCGGTGCGCGGAAGTCAGGATGCGTACAGAGCGCTAAAGCGAATGCACGACGAGATTCGACCTGCGGAGAAGGAGTTTCAAATTACCGAACAATGAACAGGATTATGGTTTGTAGTCGAGCGCCCTTCGCACCGCGCGCAGAAGTTCGGGAACGGTGTAAGGCTTATTCACGACGTCGAGGCAACCGGCGATCAACAACTCCGCTTTCTTTTCCTCCTGAATGAATCCCGTGCTGAAGATGACCTTCACCGAGGGGTCCACCTTTCTCAACTCACGAAACACCTGATCGCCGGACATCTTGGGGAGTCCTAAATCCGACAGGACGAGATTGATGCTATTCCTCCTTTCGCGGAAAACGGAAACGGCTTCCTCACCATCGCATGCCTCGATTGTCTTGTATCCGGCACGGATAAGCATTTCTTTGACAAGATCGCGCAGCTGTTGTTCGTCTTCGATGACAAGGATTGTCTCACCATCACCCCGGATGATTGTCCCATCCTGCTCTTCCGACTGAATCAGTTGATGGGGAACAGCGGGGAGATACACACAGAACGTCGTTCCTTCTCCAACACGGCTTTCAACATCAATGTGGCCCCCGTGCGCTTTTACGATCCCGTGAACAATGGAAAGTCCGAGCCCTGTCCCTTTGCCGATCCCTTTTGTTGTGAAGAACGGGTCGAACATACGCCTGCGCACTTCTTCGGAGATGCCCGTTCCGGTGTCGGAAACACACAGCTCGATGTAATGATCACCGCTCTTCGATCCGAATCTCCTTTCGACGACGTCACCGGTGACCTCATGCAGCGTAAGATTGAGCGCTCCTCCGGATGTTCCTGCATCACTATCCATCATCGCATCGCGTGCATTGATGCACAGGTTCAGCAGCATCTGATGTATCTGTCCCGCATCACCGAGGATCACTCCGCTGTTTACTTCGATGTCGACGTGGATTGAGATATTCTTGGGGAATGAATGTTCGAGGAGTTTTCTGACTTCATGAATGATCTGCGAAACGGAGATCGGTGTGAGTTTTCCGGCATCCGCGCGGGAAAACTGGAGAAGCTGCTTGGCAATTGCCGAACCGCGAAGCGTTGCCTCCTCAATCATTCTTGCATAGCGCTCGACCTGGGGAGTCGGGGAGTGTCTCTTGATCATCTGTGCCGCGGTGAGAGCCACGCTCATCACGTTGTTGAAGTCGTGTGCGATCCCGCTTGCAAGCTGTCCCACAGCCTCCATCTTTTGCGCCTGTAAGAGCTGCTCCTCCAATCTCTTGCGCTCCGTGTTGTCAAAGATGTAGCCTTTGATTTCGATCAGCTCCCCCTCCTCATTCAAGACGCCGATGGCATTTTCGACAGTGTAGACGGGCTTCCCATCGCACCGTCGCCGCTCCGCTTCGTAACTATGCAGTTTCTGGTGCTTCCGAAGCAGGCTGAGATACTCCTCCCGATGCTTCTTCGACGGAAACAGCTCAACGGTATTGCACTTTAATGCCTCGGCAACGGACGGGAATCCGAAGATTTGTGCGAAGGCGGCATTGCATGCGACGAGCTTCCCGTCCGATGTCGATACGAAGTTGCCTGTCAGGTCCTCTTCGAACAGCGAGCGATACCGCTCTTCGTTCTCACGTAGTTGCTCCTCGGCGCGTTTGCGGTCGATTGCCTTTGCCACCTGCGAAGAGACAAACTCAAGCACGTGTTGTTCGCGTGTGCCGTAGGCATCAGGATCGGTGTAATGCTGCACTGCCATCACACCGATGATTTTCTTGTCGACGATGAGCGGGACGCCGAGCCATATTCTGGAGGGGACTCCCACGATCTCGGCTTCTCCCTTCCGTTCCAGTTCTTCCTGCACTTCGTCGGTGCATAAGAGCGACTTCCCTGTTCGCAGAATATATTCCGTGAGCCCTGTACCAGGTTTGTGCGGTGGAGACGGCTCATCCACCTCGTCCTGGAAGTACACAAACGTCACGAGGTCGGTCTTGTCGTCATACAATGCGATATAAAAATTATCTGCCGGCATCACCTCGTGAATGACCGAATGGACAGCGCGATAGAGGTCGTCAAGCTGCGGCGAAGCGTCCGCTGCCTGGGCGATGCGGTAGACGGCGTTTTGCAGTTGTTCTGCACGTTTCCGCTCCGTAATATCGAGCAACGTACCGATTACCGCGGGCCTCCCGTTGTAGTCCGTCTGTGTGCCATGGACCTCGACGTCAACCAGCTTTCCATCTTTACGCTTGCCGCGGAAGGTGTAGTGGAGACTTCGCACTTGTCCTTCGATACGTTTGCGAATATTCTCCAGGACCGTTGTCCGATCTTCATCAGCGACAAGATCAGCGACCTTCTTTTTCAAAATGATCTCATCCTGTGTGTAGCCGAAAATCTCCGCACTCCTCGGGTTCACGTAGCGGAACATCCCGTCCTGAATGATGTAAATGCCGACAAGTGAATGCTCGACGAGCGAGCGGAATTTCATCTCTTCTGAAAAAATTTTCCGCTCGGCATTCTTCCGCTCGGTGATGTCCACCATGTAGATACGGATTAGCTTCTGGTCCGCTATGTAGTAGATCTCCTGTTGGAAGATTGTGCTGTCGAAATGCGTTTCGCGAACGACCAAGGGTTGCGGTGCAGATGCCAGATCTTCTGCTATCGTTTGCCATTCACGAACGATCGGGTGCTCCACACCCAGAGTCTGAATCTCAGGGAACCGCTTCAACCCTGCGGGGTTTACGTATGTGATCCTGCCGTCGAGGCTTAGCTCGATGATGGGGTTCGGATTGAGCTCCGGGAACGATGCGAGCATCGCGAGTTTTTTCTCGGTGGCCCGCTGTTCGGTGATATCTTCAACGGTCCCTTCAAAGTAGATCAGCGAGCCATGTGTGTCGTACACGCCCCGAGCGCTGACGGAGATCCATAGCGCGGTTCGGTCCCTCCGATGTGCTTGTGCTTCCAGTCTTCGGACCACACCCGAGCTATCAATCTGCCGCGTGAATTCTGCCCACCAGCTTGCATCCACGAATTGCAGCCAGGTCGGATGCTCGGAGGGAGCCATCATGTCTTTCGACGCATCGAACCCGAGCATCCGTGCGAGCGCCTGGTTCGCGCTGAAAAAGGAGCCATCGGGAGTACACTGAAAGATCCCCTGTAAAGCGTTATCGACAATGTTCTGGTATCGCTCCGCCGTTTGCTGCAGCAGCTTCTGGGATTTCTCCTCTTCTTCCCTGGCGTATTTCGCCTCAAGCGCGGTCATGATCGACGATCCGAGGAGCCACAGGTGGTCCTTGAGGATGTAATCAGCTGCCCCGGCCTTCATGCAGCGAACCGCGGTTTCTTCGTCGAGTGAACCGGTGACGATGATGAAAGGAATCGTGGGAGAATGTTCTTTCGCAATGCGCAGAGCGGACATTCCATCAAACCGACCCAATGAGAAATCAGAGAGGATAACGTCGGGAGAGAATTCCGCCAACGCACTTACAAAGGACTTTCTGGACCCGACATTCTTCAGGATGTGGGGTATCTTTTCTCGCGAAAGCTCATCTTCGATCAGCTCTGCATCTGCGGGAGAGTCCTCAAGAAGGAGTATGCGAAGATCTTTCTCCATTATTGCATTGACTCTTCTGTGAACTTATGAATCACTATTCTTCATCTGCCAATGTTGTAGGGTTCGTTCCCGGATCGGCGTCGGGAAGAGTGAAGCAGAATGTTGCCCCCTTGTCGATCTTCCCTTCAGCCCACAACCTGCCGCCGTGTCGTTCGATGATGCGATGAACGATGGCAAGTCCCACGCCGGTCCCTTCAAACTGACCGGGGCTATGGAGTCGCTGAAATACATTGAAGAGTCTCCCGGTGTCCTTCGGATCAAACCCGACGCCATTGTCCTTCACGAAGTATACCGTTTCACAGGAGTCCCCTCTGCATCCGACTTCAATCAATGCGTGCTCCTTGTTTCGCGTGAACTTGATTGCGTTCGAAAGGAGGTTCACGAATACCTGCCTGATCATCGCCCGGTCACCCCGAACATCCGGAAGAGGGAGAAGCTTGAGACTGATCTTCCGGTTCGGATGAGACGACATGAGTTCATCGAAGACCGATTTCACCTGGGCTGCCACCTGAATGTCCACCTTCTCGATCTGTGACCGACTGAGCCGGGTAAACGAGAGGAGATCATCAATAAGTTGCAGCATGTTTCTCGTATTCGCCCGGATGCTCTGGAGATGCTTTTGTGCCTCAGGATCGAGCGATGCTACAAAATCCTCCTGCAGAATCCGGGAGAACGCATCAATCGCGATGAGTGGAGCCCGTAGATCGTGCGACACGGAGTAGTTGAACGTTCCCAATTCTTTGTTCACTGCGGTGAGCTCATTCACTCGACGTCGAAGCTCGTCGTTCAATCTGCGGATTTCGTCCTCAGCCTTCATTCGTGCGGCAATATCACGAAAGACAACCACAACCCCGGTCACGGATCCGTCATCACTCTTGATGGGAGCGGCATTGTTTTCGATGGGAATCTCCTTTCCACCTTTTGTCACGAGCAACGTGGTGACGTTGTTACTGATCGCGGCCTTTTCCGTGATCACCTTTTTCAACGGACTTTCAAGAGGGGATCTCGATTTCTGGTCGAGAGTCCTGAATACTTCCGAGATGTTCTTGCGGGATGCTTCCCGCGAGCTCCAACCGGTAAGTGCCTCGGCAACGGGATTCATGGAGACGATCGTCCCCTTCATGTCGGTGGAAATCACAGCTTCTCCGATACTGTTGAGAGTTGTGGAGAGCCATTGTTCACTATGCTGGAGCTTTCGCTCCATCCGGTGTTTGTAGAGTGCGATTTCGATTGTGGTGTGAAGCTCGGTTTCATTGAACGGCTTCAGTAGATAGCCATACGGTCCTGTTGCCTTTGCACGCTCGAGTGTGTTTGGGTCCGAGTACGCGGTGAGATATATTACGGGGATATTGTTGGCCGAGAGCTTTTTCGCTGTTTCCATGCCGTCCATGTTCCCCTTCAACATGATATCCATAAGGACTAAATCGGGACGACGGGTTGCGGCAACTTTCAACGCGTTCTCACCTGTCGATACGACCGTCGGGACATTGTACCCGAGGCTCTTCAGACGCCGCTGAATGTCGGTCGCCACATTACTGTTGTCCTCAACGACAAGGATTTGTGCATTAGACATTCGGTTCTTTCTTTGCTGTGCCTAGCTGCTTCGAATGAAAACCAGAATTCAACTTACGAGAGCATTCTGTTCGCTGAGTTGACGGGTTGACTCCTTTTCGATGCTGACTGCTGCATGGACCGTGCGATTCCCCGGATTGAGGTGGACTGATCATGTTTATGTTAGGTCGGCCGACTGTCTTTCCGAATCAACATTTGTTTCAGATAACGAATGGAACGGACTTGGCGCCGCAGAAGTTGCGCAGCTTGCAGTGCCAGGCGGTGTTAGACATCAGGGGAGGGATTCCAAAACTGCTAAGGAGAACCGCCGCGGGAGTCGATTTCAAGAAGTCTATGGACTAACCCAAAGGTCAATGATTCCTCCGCACTTGACAGTACAAAGATACCCTCGTCGGTGGAGAGTGTCAAGCCCTTTTTGGGGAACAGCCCATTGACGATTTACCTGCTGTTGCCAATATCGGGTGTACGGACAGGCCTGTCGGCCCGGTTGCGCTAGTACAAGAACATCGGCTTGTTGAGAAGGTGGGAGACCCTTGGCCTGTAATTCTCACTGTCGTACAACTCTCCGACATCGACCGTTTTCTTCCCTTGTGAGATGGTCTCAATCGGGACGACGGTGTACTTGCCCTCCCGCAGGGCGACCATAGAACCAAACTGTTGCTTGAGCACAAGGTCGGTCGCAAGGCTGGCATAGCTGATTGCAACCATTCTGTCCAGGGCGTCGGGCTCGCCGCTTCGCATCAGGTATGCGACCTGCTGGTAGATGATTTCAGTTCCGGTTATCCTCCGGATCGCCTCACCCGTAATCGCGCCGATGCCGCCAAGCTTTTTGTGGCCGTACGCATCCTCTTGTCCGTACTCGACGATCTTGCCGCCGACCATTTGGGCGCCCTCGGATATCGTCATGATCGCATAGTTGCTCGGGTTGTTTTTCTTGTCTTCAACAAGGAACCACGCGAGCCGTTCCGGATCAAAGGCAATTTCGGAAATGATGGCGCGATCAACACCAGCGAGATATGCGGAAATAAGAGAAGTCTCCCCGGAGTTTCGTCCGAAGAGCTCCACAACAGCAATGCGCTCATGTGAGCCTGCCGGTGTGCGGAGCGCCGTAATAAAATCCACACTTCGTGTAACGGCGGTCGAGAAGCCGATGCAATAGTCGGTGCCGAAGACGTCGTTATCCATCGTCTTGGGGATTGCGACAACGGGAAACGATTCATTGTGAAGTCGTACGGAGTAACTCAGCGTATCGTCCCCACCGATGG
>JACQVJ010000097.1 GCA_016209805.1 Ignavibacteriota bacterium | reverse complement strand
CCCCATCCCCCCAAGTCATTGTTCCTCCCAATGTCGGAGCGTGAAATCGACTCCCCCCATAACGGCGCCGTCGCCCGAACACGCTAAACATTAGTAAGAAAAGAATAAAACCAAACACAAGCAAAGCGGTGAGGAATGCAAGGAAGCGGTTATCGCGACTATCGGTGTTGTATTCATCTCTTGTAGCCAGCATGATCGCCGATATCCCGGCATCTATTCCAGCGTAAAAATCTCCCTTGCTGAAGTTTAGTGCAATCCCATTCCTGATGATGTTGCCCGCCAATGCATCCGGCAGGACGCCTTCCAACCCATAGCCGACCTCAATCCGTATTTGTTTCTCCTCCAAGGCCACGAGAAGGAGTACACCATTGTCCTTTCCTTTTCTTCCGATGCGGTTTGTTTCCGCGACACGAAGAGAAAAGTCTTCGATGCTTTCACCGCCGAGAGTTGGCAGTATCAGTACGACGATTTGTGTAGATGTCGAACGATCAAATGCCGACAGTTTCTCCTCAAGCGTTGCGAGTTGAACCTCGGTCAATGTTCCCGTAAGATCTGTTACTCTCTTCTTCAATTGTGGAATCTGGGGATCCTGACCGAGGACAACAGTGAAACTCACCAGCAATAGGATGATGCCATACGTTATTCTCATCAGAATTTCACTTCAGGCGTGGCTTCTGCTCCCTCTCGCGCTTTGAAATACTGCTTCTCTCTAAAGCCTGACATGTTTGCGATAAACGCTGCGGGGAATCTGCGAATGGCGGTGTTGAATTGCTGTACGACTTCATTGAAGCGACGACGTTCTACAGCTATCCTGTTTTCAGTTCCTTCGATTTGGGTCTGGAGGGCAAGAAAATTCTCGTTAGACTTCAGAATGGGATAATTTTCGGCAACTGCAAGCAAGCGAGAGATCGCGCTTGAGAACTGATCCTGAGCAGCCTGGAATCTTGAGAACGTTGCCGGATCGTCGAGAACGTCTTTTGTAACAGTCACCTGGCTGACCTTTGCTCGTGCCTCTGTAACTCCAAGCAGCACCTCTCGTTCCTGCGCTGCAAATCCTTTGACGGTGTTAACCAGGTTCGGGATCAAATCTGCGCGACGTTGGTATTGGCTTTCCACCTGGCTCCATGAAGACGAGACCTGTTCATCAAGAGAAACAAGAGAATTATAAATCCCCATTCCCCATAGGAATACCCCGATAATACACACCGCCAACACACCAACAATGACGAGAGCCATGAGAGCCGCTCGTGATTTCATTTCTTCTCCTTGAATATGCTCTTGGGAAAACCTCTGGAAAGATCACGGACGTTTTGCACGACGCTATCGGCTGCAGCTCCCGTCAGGACAGATGCATTCCAATCCTTTATCCTGACAGGGATCAGATCATATTCCGTGGAATCAGAACCAAGTCTGATCTCGAATATCCCGGTGTCGTAGCTGCTGCGACTGTTGCCGCCGAAAATGAGATTCCCCAGTGAATACGCAATCACACCATGCTTGTATCGTTCGATCCCCTGTAACACGTGAGGATGATGTCCGATCACAGCATCGGCGCCACTGTCAATGAGCGTTCGTGCAAACTTGATTTGTTCCTGGTCCGGATGGGTTGCCTTCTCGATACCCCAGTGAAGATTCACAACTACATAATCCACTGAGTCTTTTCTCTTAAGTCTGCTCAGATCTGCTTTAATGAGCTTCAACTCCCTTCGAGCCACACCAGCCTTGGTTTCAGTGGCCCTTGGTGCCTCTCCGCCTCCATAGTATCCAAGAAACGCAATGCGCTTTCCACGTTCATCAATAACTACAGGGCGATGTGCCTCCTTCTTGTTACGTCCAGCCCCCACATGTAGAATCCCCACGGAGTCAAGATGGGTTATTGTGTCGAACAGCCCCACCTTTCCATAATCGTAAATGTGGTTATTTGCAAGGTTGACGATGTCTATTCCAGCTTCTTTGATTACGTCAAGAAAACGGCCATGCATCCTGAAGTTGAAAGGCTTCTCTACCTTCGTTCCGCGTGTCGTCACGGGACACTCAAGGTTTACCATTCCGATGTCGGCTGTCCTGAACAGATCGAAGTTGTGGAATGCAAGGCTCACATCCTCACCGCACGCTCGCTCGTAATGTTCCGAGAGAAGGCAATCACCGCCGAAGCGCATTACAATTGCATTGGAAGAATCGTCTGCATGGGCACTTCTTCGCGCCCCGGAATTGGCTGGAGCAGTCGATCCCGTCTCAATGACTGCCAAGGCAACATAAATATACAAAGACGATAAAAGCAGGCAGGTCATCAGAGTATTTTTCTACGGAAGAAATAAAAAAGGAAGCCCGGAGGCTTCCTTCTTTAGAAAACAACAGATGTGTTGCTAGTTGCCAAGTCCGAACGTAACGCCAACACGGCCGCCCACACTACCCGAGGTGCTGCCGGAAGTGGCAATACCATCGTAGCGGGCTGACACATCGATCTTTGCATTGCCGCTACCGAGAGGCAATTCAACGCCAAGGCCAGGAGCATAGTTGAAGTCCGTAGAAGAAGCGCTTGCTTCAGGCGTTGTTACTGAAACACCTCCGATAGTCACTGTTTGCGAGGGAACCGTAACCGAAGAGAAGAAGACGCCGAGTTCCGCAATACCGTACACACGAGCACCCCCTGCGGGCATGAAGTAGTACTTTCCGAATGCTCTGGCCGGGACACCCTTCAAGGATACACCCTTAATGGTAGCTCCGAGAACTGTTTGATCCTTTCCGCTCCAGGTGTAATATCCAGAGGTGATCCCAGCGCTGAACATCGGTGTGAAGTCGTACTGGAATCGTACGCTCCCACCAAAACCGGTGGATGCACCGTCCGCAAATGTTCCCATTGGAATCAACACATCACCCCCCACGCTCAACGCCATCTTCCCGGCAGCACTGGAAACATTCCCCACAGCCACAACCAATGCTAACACAACAACCGCTAGCACAAACTTTTTCATTACGTTGCTCCTTTAGAATTAAAATGATGGATAGTTAATTAGGGCTGGCCCATAAAAACCGGACTTAGTATACACAAAAATATCACATTTGTCAAGCGGTTGATTTGAATACTATTGGCGGAAAGAGTTGAAGATGGAAATGTGATTATTGCTCGAATTTGATTATCCGAGGCGAATACCAGGAAAAAGCTGCCCCTCACCTGGTTCTACTCAGAATCTGAACATCACCCTCCGAACGTGACTCCAAATGTTATCGGGATAATCCCGGTGGAGTTTCCAGACGTAAGGATAAGAACGTACTTGATGTCGCCATAGACCTTGAACATCCCGATCGCAAACTCAGCCCCCGCCCCAAAATTCAAACCAAACTTCGTTTCACTACCGAGCCCGAGCTGGATTGGAATGTTCTGCCCCTGAATGGTCGCCTGCCCGTCGCTCACGCTCAGAATATGGATGCCAAGCCCCAATATACCATATGGTGTGATCATCGAACCGGTTGGTAGTTTGCCAAGTCCGTTGATCGTAATCCCGACGATGCTGGCATTGAGACCGGAGATCTCGAGGCCCTGAACCTGAGACACACCCGCAGCCGCTTTGATCTTTTCCTTGTCTGAGGAGAAAATATGATAATCGAAGTTCAGCCGCAACGCAATATACTTTATGATACTCATATCGCCGTGAGCGCCGAAGCCAAAACCGAAGCCATAGACCTCGTTAACAGGTTTGGGAAACGCAGAGAATGCCAGCGACAGGTGTGGCCCTCCTCCGAATTTCAGTTGTCCGGACGCCAATGTGGAGAATGACATTACCGCAACTACAATTGCCACAAACCGCTTCATTGTTCCTCCGAGGGATATGTGGTTTAGTGGTGAGTTAAAAAAGCAACTCGCTTATATATCGTATCGGATTCCCGATCTGATGAGAATGATAAACCCAGTGCTGCCTGTGACGAAAACCGGACCAAGCTGTAACTCTGCGGGAATGTACAGATTCTTTGCTATCGGGAATGCGGCCCCGCCACCGAAGCGAATATCAAAGTATGGGCCGCCAGTGTAGAAGTACAGTCCGAATCCGGCGTCTGCGTACGGCTTGATCGAGCTACCGGATACCTGAAAATAATACTTGAAATAATTTGCCCACTCGATCGGTGTTCCCGCCTGTGTGTTGATACTGAACTCCGACCCCACTGCCGGGCCTTTGCCAAACAGTACTTCACCCATTGGACCAATATGGAGTCCTGCACTGGTTGCCCCGCCTCCGGTGCCAATCGAGATGCCCATATTTCCACCGACAACCCACTTGACCTGCGACCACGCGTCGCTCTGGAGTACGATGAAGAGCGCAAAACTTGAGAGAAAGACAAGAATGCGTTTCATTGGATATACCTCATGTTATGATGGTTTGGGTGATTTGGTTGTTAAAGAACACTGTCTCCTTACACGTAATCGACACAGGTGCAAATCTATGAGAGCAATGAACGGGCAATCACGATTTTCTGAATTTCCGATGTCCCTTCGTAAATCTCAGTGATCTTCGCGTCTCGCAGATAGCGTTCCACAAGGTACTCTCTCACATAGCCGTAACCGCCGTGAATTTGAATTGCTTCAAGAGCCGCCTGCACTGCAACCTTTGACGCAAAGAGTTTTCCCATGGCAGCCTCCTCTCCAAAAGGCTCCCCGGCGTCCTTCAGCAGACAGGCCTTGAGTATCAACATCCTTGCAGCGCTGATCTCCGTTGCCATGTCGGCCAGCTTGAACTGGATCGCCTGCAACTCTGCTATCGGTCGGCCAAATGCCTTCCTTTCCTTCGCATAACTCAGAGAGGCATCAAGACAGGCCTGCGCTATTCCGAGGGCCTGAGCTGCGATTCCGATTCTGCCTCCCTCAAGGGTCTTCATGGCAAACCTAAAGCCTTCGCCCTCTTCTCCAATTCGGTTCGCGACTGGAACTCGACAGTCCTGAAATGAGAGCGATACAGTATCGGAACTACGGATGCCGAGTTTTTTTTCCTTCTTTGCCACAGAGAATCCGGGACTGTTCTTGTCAACCAGAAATGTGCTGACTCCTTTGGCCCCTTTCGTTCTGTCGGTCGCGGCCATCACCAACACAACGTCAGCTGTGGATCCATTGGTGATCCAGTTCTTTGTCCCGTTCAGAAGATAGCAGTCGCCGTCCCGCTTTGCCGTCGTTCTCTGATTAGATGCATCGCTGCCGGCTTCGGGCTCGGAAAGCGCAAAAGCGCCGAGTTTCTTCCCTGTAGCGAGGTCACGGAGATAGCGT
>JACQVJ010000117.1 GCA_016209805.1 Ignavibacteriota bacterium | reverse complement strand
TCCTCGAATTAAATCAAAATTAAAGTATTTTAAGCTCACATGCAAAACACCCTCCTTTGGAATCTTCTATTATTTTGCCTATATTTTTCCCCGCACATTCAATTATGACTCTGAGTGAAAACCGCGTCTTTCATCAGTTGTTGTGCAGTGCTACTGTTTTCCGGATGCATTCAAACCATCGCTGTTCGTTCCGTTGGAGGAATTGTTGAGGATGGCTTCGAAGCGTTGACGGAAGAGCAGGACCTGCAACTCGCCGCTCAAGCCATCCCCGGAAATCTCAAGCTTCTCGAAGTGATGTTAAAGAATGATCTGGAGAATACAAAGCTGCTAAAACTTGTGAGTGAGGGATACGCAAGTTATGCCCTCGGGTTTGTTGAAGATGAAGATCCGGAGAGAGCACGGTTGTTTTATCTCCGTGCCAGAGATTACGGTCTCCGTATCGTCCGGCAAAACTCCCAGCTTTCCAAGGCATTCGACGGCTCGTTGGATGATTGGAAAGCAGCGCTCAGCCGCGCTTCAAAAGATGATGTGCCGGGCATTTTCTGGACTGCCTTCGCGTGGGGAAGCTACATTAATATTTCATTGACCGACATCGATGCTATTGCCGCGCTCCCGAAGGTGGAAGCGATGATGGATTTCGTAGCGTCCGTCGACTCGACATATTACTACGCGGGAGCACATCTGTTTTTGGGAACGCTGTACGGCAGTCGCCCAAAAATTCTTGGTGGAGATCCTGAGCTTTCGAGAGATCACTTTGAAACCGCACTGCGGATTACGGAGGGAAAGTTCTTGATGACGCATGTGTATTATGCGAAGTCCTATGCCGCACAGACTTTGAACGAGGCTCTCTTTGAAGAACTCCTCTCCACAGTGCAAAAGACCTCTCTTGACGTCCTGCCATCATTCCGGCTTGGGAACGCGATTGCCAAGAAGAAAGCAGATCTCCTTCTTTCAAAGAAGGAGGATTACTTTTGAGAATACTGTTAACGTACAAGGAGATTGCAGTGAATAGATTGAATTGGCTGTTTCTCGTGGTTTTCGGTTCGCTCGTTTACTGTTCATCCACGTCTGCTCAGGAACATATCATCAAGTTTGCTACTATCGCGCCCGAGGGAACCACATGGATGAATGTGCTGCGTGAGTACGACGCGGCAATACGGAAGGAGAGCAAGGGCCGTCTCGGTTTCAAAATCTATGCAGGTGGCGTGCAGGGCGAAGACAAGGACGTCCTGCGCAAGATCAGGCTCGGGCAGTTGCACAGTGCCGGTCTCACCGGATTCGGCCTCGGTGAGATCACGTCGAAAGTGCGTATTCTCGATGCTCCATTCCTTTTCGAAGCGTACGGCGAAGTCGACCACGTGTACTCGACATTCGGCGACGAATTTGAAAAGGCCTTTCTTGATAATGGTTACGTGCTGTTGGGCTGGGCCGAGGTGGGATTCGTGTATGTCTTTACCAACAGTCCGGTCCGAACCCTCGCGGATATGAACGGCGTGAAGATGTGGATGTGGGAAGGGGACCAGATTGCCGAAGCAACGTTCAAAGCCCTTGGCCTCAGCCCCATCCCCCTCGGGGTCATCGATGTCCTTACGTCGTTCCAAACCGGCCTCATCAATGGCGCGTACAACGCACCTCTTGCCGCGATTGGAATGCAGTGGCATTCACGCGTGAAGTATATGTTGAATCTTCCCCTTGCCGACGCATCGGGGGCTGTTGTCATCTCCAAGCAGAAGTTCGACTCGCTTCCCAGGGATCTCCAGGAGATCCTTGTGCGCAACGGAGAAAAATACATGCGTGAGCTGACACGCAAGAGCAGGCAAGAAAACGCCGCTGCTGTGGAAACGCTGAAGAAGTTCGGTATTCAGATCGTGGAAATAAACTCTCCGAAGACGGTGCAGGAGTACTGGGAAGCCGGAAAGAAAGCCCGCCGCAGCCTCGTAGGAAAGCTGTACGATGAAGCGTTTCTCGACCGTGTGGAAAAGGCCGTCGCAGATTACCGTTCAAAGCATTCCACGTCGAAATGACGCTGCTGCTCGCGCTTGACCGTCTGCTTGTCAGGGTAGAGTACGCGTTTCTCATACTGTTCCTCGGCGCAATGGTATCGCTTGCATTTATGCAGGTGGTTCTGAGGAATGTCTTTGACACGGGCGTTCTGTGGGCGGATACACTGGTCCGCCACCTTGTGCTGTGGGTTGGCTTCACCGGCGCTGCCATTGCTACGCATGAAGGCCGACACATCGGGATCGATGCTCTCACAAAGTTCATTTCCCCCCGCGCTAAATCCGTTGTCCAGATCTTCACGAGCCTCTTCTCCATCCTTGCCTGTTACTTCCTTGGCGATGCGGCACTCACGTTCCTGCTCGATGAGAAAGCCTCTGGAAGTGAAATCATGCTCTCGGTCCCCACCTGGGTTGGTCTGTTGATCGTTCCCTTTGGTTACTTTCTAATGGCGATTCACTTTGTCGTGAAGCTCGCTGAAAATGCTGTAGACTTCATGGGGAGACGGAAGGAAAGAACATAGGGATGGAAACGTTCATCTATGGTCTCCTTCTTGTTCTCTTCGCCCTGGTTGGCACCCCTCTCTTCGCAATCATTGGTGTGGTGGCGATGCTTAGTTTCGCCGGCCAGGGGATCGACACATCAGCTGTTATTGTCGAGTTGTACCGTATCGGAAGTAATCCGACGCTTGTTGCGATACCGCTGTTTACATTTGCCGGGTACGTTCTTGCTGAGAGCAAAGCTCCGGTCAGGCTCGTCAATCTTGCGAGGGCGTTTTTCGGGTCGATACCCGGAGGTCTTGCCATCGTGGCCCTTGCAACATGCGCGGTCTTCACAGCGTTCACCGGCGCTTCGGGAGTCACCATCGTTGCGCTCGGCGGCTTGCTCCTTCCGGTATTGTTGAAGGAACAGTATCCGGAAAAGTTTTCGCTTGGACTGATTACGACGTCGGGGAGCCTTGGATTGCTTTTTCCTCCGAGTCTCCCGCTCATTCTCTATGCACTGATCGCAAAGATCAGCATCGACAAGCTGTTTGCAGCAGGCATCGTTCCGGGAATTCTTCTTGTCGTGATTCTCGCAGCATATAGCATGCGGCAGGGCGCAAAGTTCAAGGTACCGCGGACTCCGTTCGCGTGGCTCAATGTTACACACGCAGTCCGCGTCTCCGTGTGGGAACTCCCTCTGCCGTTCATCGTGATCGGCGGGATCTATACGGGTGTCTTCACGGCGACCGAAGCGGCAGCGATCACAGCCTTCTATGTTCTCATCGTGGAGGTATTCATCTACAAAGACCTCGACCTGTTTCGTGACATCCCGAGGGTCATGCGTGAAAGCATGGTGCTCGTCGGCGCCATCCTGATGATTCTCGGTGCGGCCATGGGACTGACGAATTACCTCATCGATGAGGAAGTCCCGATGAAGTTGTTTGAGTTCACACAGTCCTTCATCACGAGTCCGGTCGTCTTCCTGATCGTGTTAAATCTCTTTTTGATAATTGTTGGGATGATGATGGATATTTTCTCCGCCATCATCGTCGTGGTCCCGCTCATCATTCCCATTGCGATGGCATACGGCGTCGATCCGGTTCACCTCGGCATTATCTTCCTTGCAAACCTCGAAATCGGTTATCTGACTCCTCCTGTCGGACTCAACCTGTTTATCTCCAGCATGCGGTTTGAAAAACAGGTGTTCACGGTGATTCGTGCCACCCTTCCGTACATCGCCATTCTGGTTGTAGCTCTCATCATCATCACCTATGTGCCCGGGCTTAGTTTGTGGCTCGTTAATCTCTTGGGAGTGAAATAGGGGCAGAGCTTCTCTAAGAAGGAATTTGCCTCGCACACTTCAATGATCTTCAAACTCACATTGCTTGAGAGGCTTCTGCATCAAATGCATCGACTCCCCACACCTGTGATGGATGCGTTCGGTAGCGTCATCTTCGGACGTGCACTCACGATTGGAGTTCGGCGGGGTGTTTTCGAGGCAGTTGCCGTTCGCCCACTTACTATTGAAGAGATTGCCACGAAAACAGATCTGAGCGTGGTGGGCGTTCGCTTGCTTGTCGAAGCCTTCGAGGTAGCCGGCTATCTCCGTCGCGTGGGTGACGAATATGGTGTAACATCGGAAGGTGCAAAGTGGCTGGTGCAGGGTTCTCCTTTCTATCTCGGCAATTTGATTCGGTACTTCGAAACACTGTACACGCGCTGGGCGTACCTTGAGCATTCCGTCGAACGTGGCAGTCCTCCGCAATCGTACCTTGAGATGTTTGGTGAAGAGGATTGGGGGGTCTATGTGTACGGTATGCGTGACCTCGCACGACTGCTGCTGCCGGAGGTCCGAACAAAAATCTCTCTGAGTAGAGATATTAAGCGACTTCTGGACATCGGGGGGTCTCACGGATTATACGCCATAGATTTGTGTCGACGATACAGCAACCTACACGCTGTCATCATGGATTTCGATCAGGCACTTCGACACACAAGATCGATGCTGAAGGAAGAGGCCATTGAGGACAGGGTGTCACTGTTGGCAGGCGATTGCAGGAGCGTCACCTTGCCTGAAGGTCAGGACTGCGTGTTGCTGTTCAACGTTGTTCATGGCTTTAATGAGGAGGAGAATAGCAAACTTGTGGAGCGTGTCTTGAAGGTTCTTGTACCGGGAGGGAAGTTGTATATTCTCGATCAGATCACGGAAGAAAGACAGCGGTCGGGACTGGCGCGGCTTCTTCCTCTGATGGTCGGATTGAATCTGCTGAACGAAACTGGTGGGAACACGTACTCCTTTCAGCAAGTGAGGGATTGGTGCAGCGGGGCGCAATCCGTACAACGAATCCGACTCCGGCTCCCCGGTGTCTCGTTGATCGAAGCAAAGAAATAATCACTGCCGCAGTTCGAGAGGCTGTTCAATCGTCGCATCGCCAGCCCTCAGTCTGACAACATATCGTCCTCCTCTGAACGGTACGTTCCGCAACCCTACCACGTAGGTGCCGGCCTCCTGAGTTCCTCGGGCAATTGTCGTCACTGTTGTTTCCAGCTCGTCGGCCCGTTGTTCGATTACTTCCAACGAAACGTTCATCTTGTCTGCAATCTTGTAGGCAACGAGTGTCGGGGCACCTCCATTTGCAAGAAGCATCGACAGACTCGTGGCGTGGAAGAGCTTCCCTCTGATGGCCACCATCTCCTTAAGCACAATGTCGGCGGCATTCGAGATGTCACTTTCGTTGTTCCCTTTGTCGAGTGCAGAGACAGCGTAGAAATACTTGAAGGCTGTCGGCGTTCGCACGGTATCAATGAAGTAGTTTGCCTCCGCTGTTGTAATTGCCACGAGCGCCGTCGGATCATCAACGGGTATTGGCAGCGTGGCGGAGCGGTAGATGTTGTAGCCGCGCGCTCGATCACCGTCGGTGGCCGAGGTCGGAGCAAGCCACTCGAGATGGAAGACATTCGGTGTTAATTCGGTGACTGCGAGATTTTTTGGGGGCATCGGAGGTGTATTATCCTTCCATGGCATGGGAGGAATGTTGGCCGGCGTCCGGTAGCGGTTGCCAAACATGTCCAGCCGTTCGATGTTGTCATAGCGGAAGTACACCTGTCCGAGGAGGCCGCTCACACGTGTTGTATCGATCTCAGCTGGTATTTCGGGCACGACGTCCGGCTTGTAGGCTCCGATGCCCGCGTAGATGTGGCGGCCTGCTTCATAGCGCTTCCACGCTCGTGACAGTGTTGCAAAGTTCGGCTCTCCGTTATTGCCGCCGAGACTCCAGTACATCTGCGGGGATAGATAATCGTGCTTCTGCTTTTTGAGCCATCCGTAAGAATCTTGAGCATACGTGTAGTAGCTTCCGGTGAGGTTCGAATTCTGGTAGATGGCGAGCGGTGCGGACCCGACCTTGAGCATCGGTTTGATTGCCATTGCACGATCATAAAACTCACTCACGAACTTATCAATGTTGCTTCTTCTCCAATCATCGCGGCTCATTCCGTTTCCGTAGCGGAGATGCGTTTCCATGTCCGGAAAGTCCTTCCCCGGATACCGAATGAAGTCAAAGTTAATTCCGTCGATGTCGTAGTTACGCACGAGATCGAGGGCGACCCGGATAAGATACTCCCGCACCTCCGGGATACCTGGATCCAGCCACGCTTCATCCTGATATACTCTCACCCAATGCGGATATGCGCGTGTAGGATGTTGGGGTGAGCTTGGGCCGGCAGGGTTCAACCCGCGCACCTTGTACAGATTGAACCAAGCATGGACTTCCATACCTCGCTTGTGCGCTTCCTCGAGAAGGAGTGCGAGCGGATCCCAGCCCGGATCTTTGCCAAGTGTTCCTGTCAGGTTCTCCGCCCATGGCTCGTACTGCGAGCGATAGTACGCATCTCCTCGCGCTCGCACCTGAAAGAAGATCGTGTTGAAATTGGCCTGCTTCAGGTTCTGGACGATGGTTCGCAGGGAATTCTTCTGCTCATCTACAACTGTGCTCTTCGGCCAGTCAAGACCAGTTGCAGTGGTGATCCAAACTCCGCGGACTTCACGCTTTGGCGGTGAGACAGAGGATGATTGGGAAGAGGCAGATGTTGCGATGCAAATAATCAGGAGGACAAGAGCGATGTGCGGTTGCAATGAAAACTGAGTCGTGATTAGTATTCAGAGTTTTTGAAAATATAGGAATGGGCTGGTTGAGAAGCAAGAAGAGAGAAAGGTTGGTGTGCTGCTGTGTCAACCATTCCAACTGCGATTCCAACACTGAAAAGCTTGCAGCTAACTCGGACGCAACGCTCGGTTCTGACGGCGTTGCCAATAGTCGGAAATGATTCGCGCCACGACGTATCCGCTTACACAGCTCAACAGCGGCACTAGGGGGAGTATAAAGCGAAACTGCGCAGCGATCATTGCGTGAATCACGATGGTGTAACCCACCATCAGCCACACCGGTGTTAGTCTCCGAATCCATGCCCCGCGATAGCGCCACCAACCGAGGGCAACCAAGCCGAACGGGAGAAAGACAAAGCCGAAGTATATTGCAGCCAAGTGACTCCCCCGACCGCGACGATCCAAATGATGATCGTAGAAGAGCCACGTTGCCCGATGGAAACTGAGGTTGAGGTAGCGCCACGGGTGCTCCCAGATAATCCGCAGGGCTTCGCGGCTAAGCAAGGCATCAAGCTCCGGTTCACTAATTGTCTGCGGGGTGAGCCTGCGCTCTCGGAGGAAGTTTAGTACTCGTTCTTCCCCTTCACCTGTGGGTACCCAACGAATGTAGTCGTCGTGCTCTATCTGTCCGCTGTGCCTGAAGAGATCATACCCCCCCAATGTTTGGGTCACGATCACTCGTTGGAAGACGACATAATTTCGGACTCCCCACGGAAGCAATACAAAGGCCATGCATAGTGGCAAAAGAAGCGCATGCTTGAGCAGCACTCGCTCCCCCCAAATCAACCACAGTAAGAGGACCAAGGGGAATAGGAGGATGGAAGGACGGGCGAGTGCAGCCAACCCGAAGAGAAGTCCCGACAGCAAAAAGGCTCGAGGACTTCTATACAGAAGAATCACACCAACTCCCAGTGTCAATAACAATGTGAAGAGCGGTTCGCTGTAGAATCCCGATGTTCGTGACCATTCCGGCGTAAAGAACGCGAAACCGAGCGACGCAAGCAATCCCGTGTAGTGAAAGGCTCGATCGCTTGCTTTCGGAAAAGTGAATACCCCGGTGCGAAGCAACCGGTACGTGAGGAGGTAAATCAAAAAGGCCGTCGCGGTATCGATCATGATTTGCAGCAACACGATCGGGAAAAGATTCTCGCCGAACAGTCGCAGCACTGGGGCAAACATGAGAATCGGCAGGGGTGGACGTGATGCCGTCGGGAGTGCCATCTCGCTGACCGGAAAGTACGTCAGTAGGTGGGTATCCGCTAGTCCGTATCCTTGCGACATAAAGAGCGCAATCCGCCCCCATCCATCCCAGTACATGGCTTCCTCGAACGACCACCGCGAGCCATATACTACGTAGAACAAGACTCTCAGGCCAAACGTAAGCGCTGTCACGCATGCTACCTGAAACCACCGTCGTGAGCGGCTTATCTCGCCACTCGAAGGCAATACATCTTCTGTCAGAGATGTTGATGAAGTCATCGAAATCTCCCCTGAGTTGTTCAACACGTTGTTTGGCTGTGCAGGGTAACTGCAGTGTTACCGAATGACAACCATCCGCTTTGTCTCAACGACACCGCTTGTTGCAAGCCGGTAGAAGTACACGCCGCTCGCCATTCCGGTCGCGTTCCATCTTGTCTCGTGACTTCCAGAATTCATCTCTTGATTGACAAGCGTGGCAACTTCATTTCCTAACACATCATAGACTTTCAGTGTGGTGAATCCTGAAGAAGGTATCGTGAATCTTATTCTCGTGGTTGGGTTGAATGGGTTGGGATA
>JACQVJ010000092.1 GCA_016209805.1 Ignavibacteriota bacterium | reverse complement strand
TACCGCCGACGACCAGGCCTACGAATACTTGTCCCACAAGTTTGTATTTTCCGATCAGCCCTTTGGGCTTCTTCTTAACGACCTTCAAGTAGTCATCAAGAAACCCCACCGCCCCGAGAGCAGCGGTAACGAAGAGAATCAGCAGGACATACATGTTGCTGAGACTCGCCCAAAGAAGCGTCGGAAGCAACACCGAGGCAAGCACAATGACTCCACCCATGGTTGGAGTGCCTGCCTTCGTGAGGTGTGTTTTCGGCGCCTCAAGCTTCGCGGCCTCACCAATCTGTTTCGCCTTCAATGTGTTGATGATCTTCGGCCCGAGCCAGAACGCAATGATAAGCGCCGTGACCGCCGCTGCCGCCGCCCGAAACGTGATAAAGCGAATCACTCCAAAACCGGGAGGGTGATAAGCTTTCTCAATCAGATCGAACACATAGAACAGCATGATACCTCAGTATCTTTTTTGGGCCAGAGAGGGCGTTTGCAGCCGCTCTTCTAGAAACGCGACAATATCCTCCATCTTCATTCCGCGCGAGCCCTTCACCAGGATTGCGTCCCCCGGTCCGGCAAGCTCGGCGAGGTATTCCGCGAGCATGTTCTTCTGGTCATAGTGAGCAGTAAACGGCACCCGAGCCGCATCGTGAATGGTCCTTGCCTGTTCGCCGAATGTCAACAGGTAGTCCAAGCCAAGTTGGGACGCCGCTTCACCAACACGCGCGTGCTCTGCCTTCGAATGCGCTCCCAACTCACGCATATCGGCAAGCACGGCTATTCGCTTTCCGGTCACCTTCATGGTCGAAAGGGTTCGCAGCGCGGCAATGGTTGAGTCGGGGTTCGCGTTGTAGGTGTCGTTGAGGATTGTCACTCCTCCAACATGTATCACTTGCATCCTTTCACCGACCGGCTGAAAAGACTCAAGGGCTTTTGCAATGATCCGTGGAGAGACCTTGAAATGGAGTCCAACTGCAAACGCTGCTGCCGCATTGAGTGCATTGTGCTCACCGGGGACTGAGAGTTGTATCTCGATATTTCTTGACAACTTCTTGCCTGTCAATCGGAGTCTGGGTGCACCCACAACGTCTGTTCCAAGGACCTGTGCGCTCACGTCCACGCGTTTTGATTGTACTCCGTACGTAATTTGCCTCTTGATGCCGCGCGAACGCGCACGCACATATTCATCGTCCGCATTTACAAACGCAACCGTGGACTTCCTCCTCTTCAAGTGATCGAACAGCTTCCCCTCCTCGTCGGCAACACCTTCGACAGATCCGAAGAACTCAAGGTGCTCCTTGCCAACATTCGTAATGAGCGCATGCGTTGGATGGAGAACCGAGCAAAGGTGCTCGATCTCACCCGGATGATTCGTCCCGATTTCAACGACGGCGATCTCATGTTTCTTCTCAAGTCGAAACAACGTCTGCGGCACACCGATATGGTTGTTTAGATTTCCCTCCGTGCTCAGTAACGCGTAGGCCGAGCGGAGAACGCTTGAGATCATCTCTTTTGTTGTTGTCTTTCCGTTGCTTCCTCCGACCGCAAGAACGGGAATCTCAAACATCATCCGATACAAATGAGCCAGCTCACCGAGTGCCCGCGCTGTGTCTTCAACAAGGAGCAAGGGCTTGTCTGCGCACGCGGAGAGATCCGCACGAGATTCCACCACGGCAGCGACCGCACCCTTTGCAAAGACCTCTGAAAGGAACCTATGCCCGTCGAAATTCTCTCCTCTGAGTGCAAAGAACAGATCGCCCCCGTTGAGAGTCCGAGAATCCGTTGACACGCCGGTAAGCTTTTTTCCATTAAGGATCTCACTATTCCGGAACTCGCTGTGAGTAATTCGAGTAAGCTCTTTTGAGCCGAGCCTCATTGTGAAGTCCGGATGAATGTTTCCACTTCTTCACGATCATCAAAATGCACTCTCTCATTGCCGAACACCTGATAGGTCTCATGGCCTTTGCCTGCGACCAAGATGATGTCTCCCTCTTTCGCAAGCTGCAGCCCCTGAACGATTGCTTTCCGTCTGTCGGGTTCCGTATGCACTTCTCTACCGGAGGACACACCCTTCAGGATCTCGTCAATAATTGATTGCGGATTTTCATTCCTCGGATTGTCCGAAGTGATAATGGTAATGTTGCTCAGGTGCGAGGCAATCTCTCCCATGAGTAGTCGCTTGCCGCGGTCACGATCCCCACCGCAGCCGAAGATGGTGATTACCCTTCCCTGCTTTCTCGATGAAAGGATGTCGTGAATCGCTCTCAAACAGTTCTCCAATGCATCGGGCGTGTGTGCATAGTCCACAAT
>JACQVJ010000091.1 GCA_016209805.1 Ignavibacteriota bacterium | reverse complement strand
TCGACCTCTCCGACGACGTCAGAACTGCCCGCGCTGAGACCAAGGTAGTCCATCCCCCACTCGAAGATAATCGTGATAAGGAATGCAATAAGAAGTCCAAACAGAATTACTGGCATGCTGTCCCGCATGCGTGTCATGATCGGCATATACCGCGAGAACCTCCCGGTGGCAGGAAAAAGAAAAACTTACGTAGCATAATATAACTGAAACACCCAGTACATGCAATCATAATTATTGACTTTCTCGGAGTGTTCGGTTATATTTGGAAGCTTTTGGACGAATGAATCACCTGCTCCTGCCACACTCTAATTCCCAAACGCTTCACCTCGGAGGTTGTAGTGCGCAAGAATCGAAACAAACTGATCTTCATCGCGATTGCAGTCGCCCTCGGTCTGTACTTTCTTTATCCCACCTATCAGGACTATCAGATGATGAACTCAATGAAGGGCCTGCGCGGGGAGGATAGTCTGCAGTTCGTCGAACAACACGAGGATGACATTCGTGAGTACCGCGCGCGGCGCATCAAGCTTGGTCTTGACCTTCAGGGTGGTATGCGCGTCGTGCTCGAAGTAAATGTCGTGAAGCTCCTCGAAGATCTCGCAAAAAACAAGGACGACGTTTACGCTCAAATCATCCAAGGCGTTCGCGATGAGGCAAAACGCTCGGAGGAATCCGCCGTGATACTCCTCCGGCGAAAGTTTGAAGAGCGGAAAATCCGCCTCAGCAGATACTACGGAAACCTGCGCGATACCGACGATGAAATCACCGCTTTCCTGGAGGATGAATCCAAAAAGGCAATTGATCGGGCGATGGAGATTGTGCGCAACCGTGTGGATCAGTACGGTGTCTCCGAGCCATCGATTCAGAAGCTTGGTGGGTCACGCATTATTGTTGAGTTGCCGGGCGTCAGCAAGGAAGCTGAAGTGCGCCAGTTGCTGCAGGGGACCGCTCTTTTGGAATTCAAGCTGCTGAAGGACGCCGATGTAACCTATAAAGTGATGGAGGCAATCGACAAAGCACTTGTTGCGGCCGGTGTTGGTGACACTCTTACGGCGGATATAGCGCGGGCTGACACCGATACCGCGGCAATCCCCACACCGGAAGGGGAACTGAGCCCCGAGGAGTTCGCGGAGAAGCATCCGTTCTTCGCCATAGCGCTTGTTGATCCCCAACGATCGCCGGGGGAAGCCCTGGTTGCTGAAGAAAACAAAGAAAAGATCAGGAGGATTCTTGAACGCGAGGACATCAAGCGCCTTATCCCACAGGACATGCGTTTCCAGTGGAGTGCAAAGCCACGGGTTGTCAGCGAGGGGCGGAAGTACTACACGTTGTACCCCGTTCGGGCTGGCGCCGAACTGACCGGCGGCGTCATTGTCAATGCCCGAGCGACAATCGATCCGAACTACAATCAGCCCATTGTAACCATGGAGATGAACAGCGAGGGTTCGCGTGAATGGGCTCGTATCACAGGCGCTAATATCAACAAGCGGATTGCCATCGTTCTGGATAACGCCGTGTTTTCAGCACCAGTCGTGCGAAACAAGATCACGGGGGGAAACTCTCAGATCGAAGGAATGGAGAACCTCGACGAAGCGCGCCTCCTGGAGATCGTGCTGAAAGCAGGAGCTCTTCCGGCTCCCGTGGATATCGTTGAACAACGATCCGTTGGTCCCTCGCTCGGAGAAGACTCGATTCGGAGCGGGTTGCTATCCTCCGGGCTGGCCACATTGCTGACGTTAATTTTCATGATCCTGTACTATCGTACTGGCGGAGGGGTGGCAGACCTTGCGCTGGTTTTCTGCCTGCTTTTCCTACTTGCCATACTTGCCGGCTTCCACGGAACGCTGACACTGCCGGGAATCGCGGGTATCATTCTCACACTTGCCGTTGCCGTGGACGCCAACGTCCTTATCTACGAGCGCATCCGCGAGGAACTTGGAACGGGTAAGACCTTGCGCGCTGCAATCGACGCCGGGTATGAGAAGGCCTTCTCGGCAATCTTCGACTCCAACCTCACAACATTCATCACGGGAGTTATTCTCTATCAGTTTGGCACGGGGCCGGTCCAGGGTTTTGCGCTTACGCTTATGATCGGAATCGCGGCAAGTATGTTCAGCGCGATCTTCATTACTCGTGTGATCTTCGAGATCCTCACGGAAAAATACGGACCAGCAATCAGTTTTGGCTGAGTTCTTTCAGGAGAATTACCGCATGCGGATTTTTGGAAAGACAAGCATCAACTTCATGGGGAAACGGCAGACCTGGTACATCGTGTCTTCGATGGTAATCCTGGTCGGGATGGTGTCGCTCTTCATGAAGGGAGTCGACCTCGGCATAGATTTCCTCGGTGGAACCGAGCTTGTCGTTGCTTTTGAACGGGAAGTCACCATCGGGGACGTGCGTTCAGCGATGGATCGTTCCGGTTTCGGGAAAGCCGAGATCAAGACATTTGGGAGTGATCGCGACATTCTGATCAGAACCGCCGAACAAGGGGAAGGAAACATCATCGCCGAGAACATCCGTGCTGGTTTGAAGCAACATTTCCCGGACAATCCGTTTGATGTGCTCAAGGAAGACAAGATCGGTCCAAAGATTGGCGCCGAGCTGCGACGCGATGCCGTCTATGCCGTAGTCGCATCGTTGATTGCCATCTGTTTGTACATTGCGTTCAGGTTCAAGTTCATCTATGGTGTGGGAGCCGTTGTTGCGCTTTTCCATGACGTATTGGTCACACTCGGCCTGATCTCCATATTGGACGGCCTGACCCCCCAGCTGAACCTTGAAATATCGCAGAACATGATCGCCGCATTCCTCACGCTCGTGGGCCTCTCGGTGAACGACACCGTCGTTATCTTCGACCGAATCAGGGAGAACCAGAAGATCTTCCGGGCGATGGGACTTGTGGAGCTGGTCAACAAGAGCATCAATGAAACGCTGAGTCGCACCATCATCACTTCAGGAACCATCTTCATGGTCCTTGCCGTGCTCTTGATCTTCGGAGGAGAAGTGAATCGAGGGTTCTCATTCGCACTCGTTATCGGCATCATCACCGGAACGTATTCTTCAATCTATATTGCATGCGCTGTCGTCGTGGAGTGGTCTGAGCGCGCAAAGAGGAAAGCAAAACTCATAGACTGAGAGGCGGGAAATGAAATTCAGGACGGAGCAGCACGGAGACGTCACCATCATCTCTCTCGACGGGAACCTGATGGGAGGACCTGACGCAACAACGCTCAATAACAAGATCCATGAGCTGATCGAAGCAGGAAAGAAACAGGTTGTTATTGATCTTGCCGGCGTCCGGTTCATGAACAGCTCCGGACTCGGCGTGCTCATTGGAACACTCAGCACGTTACGGAGCTCCGGTGGAAACCTGAAGATTGCAAATGCCACGCCGAAGATCACATCGCTCATTGAGATCAGCAAGCTCTCGTCCGTCTTCCAGACATATGCTTCCACCAGCGACGCGGTCGCAAGCTACAAAAAGTGATTGCTTCTGAAGACTGAATCTCCGACCTTTCTTCAGTGAAGGGCCGGAATTTTTTTGAACCGCTCATGGTTCTCCTCGCCATTCTCATACACACACAAGTCGAGACAACTCCCAGAGTGCAAATCAGATCAGACAGGGGGATCCGTTCGCAATGCCGGTCCAGATAATAGTCGGTGCTCAGTGGGGCGACGAAGGAAAGGGAAAGGTCGTCGATATGCTTGCCGAACGCGCAGATATCGTTGCACGATATCAGGGTGGCGCCAACGCAGGCCACACCGTGTGTATTGGTGACAAGGAGTATGTCCTTCATCTCATCCCGTCCGGCATTTTTCATCCTCACATTACCTGCGTGATCGGCAATGGTGTCGTCATCGATCCGTCGGCTTTAATGAGCGAGGTCGCGCAACTGGAGAATGCCGGCATCAACATCAGCGGCAGATTGCTCGTCAGCCACAATGCCCACCTGATCATGCCATACCACAAACACCTTGATACAATTCGCGAGCAGACTTCGAACCGGATCGGCACTACAGGACGAGGCATCGGACCTGCATACATCGACAAGGCAATGCGCATCGGAATACGGATTGTGGATCTCCTCGATCGTGATCTCCTTGCAAAGAAGCTGAAGACAAACATCGAAGAAAAGAACCAGCTTCTCACGAAAGTGTACGGCGAAACCAAGCTCGACGTTGACGCAATCATCAGCGAGTATCAGGAATTCGACAAGAAGATCGATGAGTATGTGACTGATACGTCTCTCTTTCTACGCGGGGCGCTGAAGGATGAGAAGCGCGTCATCGCCGAAGGGGCACAAGGTGCTCTGCTGGACGTCGACCATGGCACATATCCGTTCGTAACCTCCTCGAATCCCACCTCCGGGGGAGCATGCACAGGGCTCGGAATTCCACCGACAGCGGTCAATTCCATTGTTGGCATCGTGAAGGCATACTCAACACGTGTCGGCAACGGGCCGTTTCCGACAGAACTCCTTGATGAGACCGGCGAGCGCCTCCGCACGATTGGGCAGGAGTACGGAGCTACAACCGGCCGTGCTCGTCGCTGTGGCTGGTTCGATGCGGTGGCAGCGCGATACTCCGCGGAGATTAACGGCATCGAGACAATCGCAGTGACAAAGCTCGACGTGCTCGGCACCTTCGAAGAGCTGAGGATTTGCACGTCGTATGAGTATAAGGGGAAGCGATTGAAGACCTTCCCAACTGATGTCAGCTCTCTTACTCATATTACTCCTGTCTATGAGACGTTTGAGGGATGGCAGACATCTCTCTTACACACAAAGACGCACAATGAGTTGCCCACCCAAGCACGTCATTACCTCGCGGCCATTGCCGAACTGATGGGAACGCGTCTTTGGATCGTGTCTGTGGGTCCGCGGAGAGATCAGACCATCATGGTTTCCTGATGAGAGCTCCCACCACCGCCAACTTCAAAATCTTCCTGCTGATCATCGCCATCGGCATCGTGGCCAGCATGCT
>JACQVJ010000104.1 GCA_016209805.1 Ignavibacteriota bacterium | reverse complement strand
GTCTCGGTCTCATTGCTGACGAGTTCGGCAACATTGTTGCCCGTCGCACTGTTGGTGCTTCAAACCCCAATGTTGTGGGCGTTGACGCAGCGGCGAAGAACCTGTTCACTCTCATCTCACGATGTTGTGAAGATATACGCTGTCGCCCGGACGATCTCGGTGCTGTTGTCTTGGGATTGGCAGGTGCAGGAAAAAATGTTGCCAGTGCTCGCGTCTCCGAGGCGCTGAACCGCCTGATCATCCAATCAGGAGGGAAACCTCTTCCTATTGCGGTCGAATCGGATGCACGGGTGGCGCTGGAAGGAGCATTCGACGGTGGGTCCGGGGTAGTCATCATCGCAGGTACGGGGTCGATTGTCATAGGAAAGACCGATCGCGGCGCAATCGTCGGTGTCGGTGGGTGGGGACGATTGATTGGAGATGAAGGGAGTGGCTACTACATCGGTCGAGAGGCTGTTGTCGCCGTGACTCTTCATTATGATAAGCGGGGGGATTCCGGAAGATTGAGAGACCTGTTTGCAGAGAAGTTGCAGTGGCGCTCCCGCGAAGATATCATTACGGCAATCTATCAAAACAAATACGACCTGTCCTCGCTGGCGCCACTTGTCATGGAGGCCGCAGCGGGAAACGACGTTGTTTCACAACGCATTCTTCAAAAGGCTGCCGGTCATCTTGCGGATCAGGCACAGGTAATTGTCATGCAAATGAGTATCTTGCGGAAAGTCGGTTTGGTGATGCTTGGAGGCCTCATCGAACATAACACCATCTACGCAGACGTTCTTCACACGAAGTTGTTGAAAGCGTTACCGCAAGTCGACATCAGGCCCCCCATGCACTCTCCTGCGCATGGTGCCCTACGATTGGCAATGGAAACACTTAAGAAGAAGTAATCCTGTGAAATCTCTCCGGCGTCATATCGTTGCTGTTGCCTTGACCATGGGTCCGCTCGCATGTAGTCCAACCTACGTACCGACCATCCAGCAAGTGGAAGTTCAACGAGTGGATACCGTTGCAGTCGAGCGGCTCCATCCTTCGAGTCAGGACTCGTGGGTCGAAACTACTTTGACCGCAATGAGTCTCAGGGAGAAGGTGGGGCAGTTGATCATGGCAAAGGGGTTTGGTCACTACATCAGCACGGATAGCGACGAGTTCGATCGGCTCGCACAACTTGTTCAGGATGAACGCATAGGTGGATTGATCGTGTTCCAGGGGGATGTCTACTCTCAGGCGGTATTGTTGAACAAACTGCAGCGCCTCGCGAAGATTCCGCTGCTTGTTGCCGCTGATTATGAGCGAGGTGTTGCCATGCGCACGCGTCGGGGCACATATTTTCCTGATGCAATGGCGATAGGAGCGACACGCAATCCGGAATATGCGTATAGGGTAGGTCGCGCTATCGCGACGGAGGCCAGGGCTCTGGGCGTGCATCAAAATCTCGCACCGGTTGCGGATGTGAACAACAATCCGGACAACCCTGTGATCAACACGCGTTCATATGGCGAGGATCCGACCCTTGTTGCCGAAATGGTGGAAGCTTCGATCAGAGGAATGAACGAGGGGGGAGTTATCTCGACCGCAAAACACTTCCCCGGTCATGGAGATACCGGCGTTGATTCTCACCTTGATCTTCCCATACTTCCGTTCGGCCGTGGTCGTCTGGATAGTGTAGAGTTGGTTTCATTTCGGGCAGCGATCAAAGGTGGGGCCCAGTCGATCATGGTTGCGCATCTGGAAGTCCCGGCTATTGATCCCACGCCTGGAATGCCCGCAACGCTCTCGCGCAGGGCAATCACGGATCTGTTGCGCAATGAGCTGGGGTTCGATGGACTAATCGTGACCGACGCTATGGACATGGCCGGACTGACAAAGGGGTATTCCATTGGAGGCTCCGCGGTCAGAGCCATCAACGCCGGTGTGGACATCCTGCTGATGCCGACAAATGAGAAGGTGGCAATTGATGCCCTGGTTGACGCGGTGAACCGGGGAGAGATTACACAGGAGCGTCTGGATGAGTCGGTGCGAAAGATCATTGAGGTGAAGAAAGCCCTGGGCCTGAACGAAAACACGATAGTGGATATTGACAAGATTGCCGACCGCGTTGCCACACGTGAACATTGGATGCTGGCGAAGGAGGTTGCGCGCGATGCGGTGACTATCCTGAGAAATCTGGAGAATACCCTCCCCCTTCAACTTCGCAACAGAAAGAAAGTCGCGTCCGTGATTATTTCGGATGTTGACGACTACCGGACCGAAGTGAACCGCCCGGGCAGCCAGTATCCGAATGAGGTGGTCGGCGCGTACTTCAATCAGCACTTGCGCAAACGGCATTCGAATATCGAGGCGTACCGTATCTCGCCGAGCAGCAACGAACTCGTTCTTGACTCGGTCCTGACGCAGCTGGAAAGTGCACAAGTAGTCATTATGCCGTTGTACATGAAGGTTCGTTCGTCGTCTGGGAAGATAGGGATGCCCGAGAAACTCAATGGATTCCTCGGTCGACTTTCAGATCTGAAGAAGCCCACCGTTGTTGTTTCGTTCGGCAATCCATATTCGCTTGGCGCTTTTCCGAATGCGAACGTACTGCTTTGTGCCTACAGTGATGCGGAGATTCTCGTTGAGGCGGCTGTTGAGGCAATGTTCGGTGAAATCCCGGTGCGGGGGAAACTCCCGGTAACGATTCCGGATCAGTTCGTTTTCGGGAGCGGCATGGAGTACGCGCAAGCGTGTCTTCGAAGTGATGATCCTTCGTATGCGGGCTTCGACAAGCACAACCTCGAACATATCGATCAGATTGTCGAAGCTGCCATCGGTGATTCGGCTTTCCCGGCTGCACAAGTATTGATTGCAAAGGATGGAGTTGTTGCCTACAACAAGTCGTTCGGGACATATTCGTATGATCCGTCGTCGGGAAAGATTTCGGCAAGAACACAATTCGATCTTGCATCTCTAACGAAAGTGATTGCCACGACCGCCTCGGTGATGAAGCTTATCGATCAGGGGAAGCTTGCACTCGATGACCGCGTCTCGGAGTATGTCCCCCGGTTTGTGCAAGGAAGGAAATCAGCAATCACCATCCGTCACCTTCTGACTCATACAGCAGGCTTCGCCCCGTTCAGAAGATTGTGGACCACCTGCAAGACATCGGCTGAAGCATTGGATTCGGTGTATGCCACGGAACCGCTTGCTGATCCCGGCGATACGACAATCTACAGTGATATCGGGATGATCGTTCTGGGAAAAGTCGTTGAAGAAGCTGCAGGGATTTCGCTGGACGAGTTCGCCAGGCGGGAATTCTATGAGCCGCTGGGAATGTCAAGCACGGGGTTCAGGCCTGCGCAAGCGATGAGGTCTCAGATTGCTCCAACAGAACTTGACACAATCTGGAGAAAAAGAACTGTGCACGGAACCGTTCACGATGAGAACGCGGAGATTCTTGGCGGCGTGTCCGGACATTCGGGTCTGTTCTCCAATGCCTCGGATCTTGCACTTTTCATGCAGATGATTATGAACGGCGGATACTACGGGGGCGTGAGATACTTGAGTGACAGTATTGTGCACGAGTTCACGCGCAGACAATCGGCATCGAGCACGAGAGCGTTGGGGTGGGATACAAAATCAGCAACAAGTTCCTCGGCGGGAGAACAGTTCTCATCCACGTCCTTCGGTCATACGGGGTTTACGGGAACATCCATCTGGGCCGATCCCGAACGGAACCTCTTTGTCGTGTTCTTGACGAACCGCGTGCATCCTACGCGGGCGAATTCAAAGATCTTCAAAATCCGACCGGTGCTGCACGACGCCGTCATTCAGGCTCTTGTGAACCCCTCCGGCTCGAAACGTATGAAAGCCTATGACGCGACACTGCCCCGGACGAGCGTCGGGCATAACAAACGCATGATGACTTCAACTTCAATACCATCCAGGTGAGGAACACATGGCTATTCCAAAATTCAAAAACGAACCCTACGTCGATTGGTCGAAAGCGCCCAACCGCAAAAAACAGGAGATGGCACTTGCCAGCCTGACCGCCGAGTTGGGCAAGGAGTACCCAATCGTCATTGGGGGCGAGCGGATCTACTCCCAGGAGAAATTCAACTCACATAATCCCTCACGCCCAACCGAAGTTGTTGGCGTGTTCCAAAGAGGGAATGTTGATCTTGCAAACAAAGCAATCGATGTCGCCGTCCAGAAGTTTGAAAACTGGAGAAGCGTTTCTCCAAAGAAGAGAGCCGAGTATCTCTTCAAGGCTGCGAAGCTCATGCGCAAGAAGCGATTCGACTTGAACGCGGCCGAAATCGCCGAAGTAGGCAAGACATGGCCTGAGGCGGATGCCGATGTTGCCGAAGCGATTGATTTCCTTGAATTCTACGGCCGTGAGATGCTTCGCTACGGAACTGAGCAGCCCGTCGTCAAGACTCCCGGTGAGAAAGGAAAGCTCGTCTACATTCCGCTTGGTGTGGGAGTTATTATCCCGCCGTGGAATTTTCCTCTTGCAATTCTCGCGGGGATGACCACAGCAGCGATTGTTGCGGGCAACACAGTCGTGCTCAAACCATCCAGCGACTCGCCATTGATCGGATGGAAGTTCATGGAGATTATGGAAGAGGTTGGCCTTCCGGCGGGTGTGATCAACTTTGTTACAGGTCCGGGAGGGGCGGTGGGCGATACGCTTGTAATGCACCCGAAGACCCGCTTTGTGTCCTTCACGGGTTCGAAGGAGGTCGGTATCCACATCAACGAAGTTGCGGCAAAGGTCCAGCCCGGACAGATCTGGCTGAAGCGTGTCGTTGCTGAAATGGGTGGTAAAGATTCGATTATTGTCGACGAAGGTGTTGATCTTGACGAGGCTTCCACCGGTGTCACGGTATCAGCATTCGGTTTTCAGGGACAAAAATGCTCTGCCTGTTCACGAGTCATAGTTCATCAGAAAGTGTACGACAGGTTCGTCGATCTGCTGGCCCGGAGAGCCGAATCCCTTACGCTCGGGGACTCAAGTGATCTCCGTAACTACATGGGGCCAGTGATCAACAGAGGCTCGCAGGAGAAGATTCTCGATTATATCGACACGGCGGTGCGTGAAGGAGGCCGGCTGGTGGCTGGTGGCACGCGGGCTGGGGACGAAGGGTACTTCATACGACCAACCGTTATTGCCGATGTGTTGCCGGATGCCACGATTTCACAGGAAGAAATTTTTGGCCCGGTTCTGGCCGTCATCAAGGCTAAGGACTTCGACGATGCTCTTGCC
>JACQVJ010000087.1 GCA_016209805.1 Ignavibacteriota bacterium | reverse complement strand
TTGATTCTGTTTCTGTCTGTCTCTCGAAAGGATTGGGTGCCCCTGTCGGATCCGTCATTGCCGGTCCAAAGGGCTTTGTTGAGGAGGCGAGGCGTTACCGAAAGATCTTCGGCGGTGGTATGAGGCAAGCAGGGATCCTTGCTGCAGCTGGAATCTATGCTCTAGAACATAATGTTGATCGACTTAAGGAAGACCATGTAAAGGCGAGGTATCTTGCCGGGGAACTGGCAGAGATCAAGTCGCTCACCATCGATATGGAAACTGTGCAGACGAACATCGTCATCATTGGCGTGCAAGGTACGGAGAAAACTCCTCCCGAAGTCATCAGTCTCCTTCATGCAAGAAACCTGCTGCTGACCCTGGGCAACTATGACAGCGTGCGAGCGGTTGCGCATATGGATGTCTCGATGGACGATGTGAAGTGCGCTGCCACCATCATGAAGGAAGTTTTGGCTCGACCATGATCGACAGAACTAAATTCAAACATCGGGCACAAATCAAGGTCCGCAATTACGAAATTGACTCACAGGGGATAGTGCACAACGCCAACTTTCTCCTCTACTTCGAGGTAGGTAGAGTCGCATACGCCGAAAACCTCGGGATCAAAGTTGATATCAACACAAATCAACACGAGTCAAGAGTTGTGGTTGTGAGGAATGAAATCGACTATCGCTCGCCGGCCCGTTTTGGGGAGGTTATCGATATCTATACGCGCATTTCGTTCATAAGGAACACGAGTTTTGCATTTGAGGCGTTCCTTCAGGAACATGACTCCAAGCGTTTGATCGCGGAGAACGTTTCAATCCATGTCTGGTTGGATCAACATTTGCATCAACCCCGACCTGTGCCGGATGATTTTCGAAATCTGGTCCAGAAGTATGAAGGCGACAATGTTCTGATCACATGGCCGTCGTACAATGCCTGAGGTTCGCGGTGGTTTTTTTGTTGAATCACTGAATTCATAGTTGGCCAAACGGTTTCTGGCTGCCGTAATGTAGAAAGTTAAAAAGTTTTGGCCATCGGCGAAGGTTTCCTCGATTGTTTTAGTACCTCAAAAGGCCACGAATATTTTCCTTGATTTTTGGGGATCATATTCATATCTTACTTACGTTTTTAGAAGTAGCCCTACAAGGGCTATTTTTGTTTGGATTTCCTTGAAATGCACGTGTCCGAATGGCCCTGCACGATGTCAAATCGGCGATTCTCGAAATCGTGAATGAATCTGTTGTGAAGCACTCTGCCCAGGTGATAGACCTTGCCGTCCACGGAAAACAGAACAAAGTGCTTGTTGAAATCTTTATCGATACAGAAGGGGGTGTTCACACAGATATGTGCGCCGAGATTAGTCGTGATGTGGCAAGGATGATAGAAAACGGAAACCTCATTGACAGGCCTTTTGATCTTGTGGTTTCGTCACCCGGAGTAGACCGCCCGCTCACCTTCCCATGGCAGTACAAGAAACACATCGGGAGGCGCCTGCGGGTGAAGGCAGGGTCGGATCGTGGCTTACAGGAAATCGACGGCAGGCTCATTGGGCTCAGCGAAACGGGGGTGACCCTTGAGTTGGGAAAGAATAACGAGAGCGTTCTCATACCGTTTGGCGCCATAGAGGAAGCGATCGTAAAGGTTCCGTGGTAGCGGCAGAATTTGTTATTCAATGTGGAGGTTGTGATGAATTCGGAGATTGTCGAATCATTCTCCCAGATGGTTCGGGAAAAGGGTATTGACAAGGATATCCTCACAGGTATCGTGGAAGACGTGTTCTCAATGATGGTCAGGAAGAAGTACGGACAGGATGCGAAGTTCGACGTCGTTGTGAACATGGACAAAGGTGACATCGAGATATTTCTCGAGCGGGCGGTCGTCGAAGTGGTGGAGAACCCAAACACTCAGATCGATCTCGCAACCGCGCGGGAGAGCTCCGGTGAAAATCTTGATGTTGGCGAGGACTACGTGGAGGTTGTGCCATTGGTGTCGTTTGGCCGTCGTCTCGTTGTCAGCGCGAAGCAGAATCTGAATCAACGCATCAAAGAAATCGAGCGTGAGCTCATTTACAACGAGTACAGCAATACAATTGGTGAAATCGTCGTCGGGGAAATCTATCAAATACGCCGGAATGAGATCCTCATCAACCATAACCGGAACGAGTTGCTGCTTCCAAAGAGCGAGCAAATCTTCAAGGAACGGTACAAGAAGGGAGACAGCATTCGGGCGATTGTCAAGGAGGTGCGCAAGAATTCCGGCAACCCTGTCGTTGTGGTTTCCAGAGCCGATCCAAAGTTCCTTGCCAAACTCTTCGAGATGGAAATACCGGAGATCTATGATGGCATCATCGAGATCAAGCAGATTGCGCGAGAGCCTGGGGAACGAGCGAAGGTCGCGGTGGAATCTCACGACGATCGTATCGACGCCGTGGGTGCATGTGTTGGCATGAAAGGAGTCAGGATCCATACCATCGTCCGCGAGCTCAACAACGAAAACATTGACGTCATCAACTATAGCGACCAGCCGCTTGTGTTCATCCAACGTGCTCTTGCTCCGGCAAAGATCAAGAGCATCGAGCTGGATGGTGAAAGAAAGACGGCCAATGTCCTCGTTGCCGCTGATCAAGTCTCACTCGCAATCGGTAGGAACGGTCAGAATATCCGTCTCGCTTCGAAACTCACCGGCCATGAAATCAACCTCATTAAGGAGGGGGGCGAAGACGAATACGACATCGAGCTGGTCGACTTCAAGGAAGAGCTTGGAGAAGAGTTATACCTGAAACTTATCGGCGCGGGACTTGAGACTGCCAAAGACGTCATCACTGCGAAACTGGATACATTGCTCGCGATCGAAGGACTTGAGGAGGAGAAGATTATTGAGATACGTGAGATGATGAAGCGTGACCTTGAAGAGGCCGAGGTGGAGGATGAGGAGGAGGACGATGAGGATGAGGTGGAGGAGGAGGACAACGACGACGCCGAGGACGAAG
>JACQVJ010000094.1 GCA_016209805.1 Ignavibacteriota bacterium | reverse complement strand
CTCATTCACCAACGTTGCCACCTCGCGGCCAAGTACATCGAAGATTCTTAACTCCACAGACTCTCGACTCCCGACTCTATAGACTATTTTTGTTCTTGGATTGAACGGGTTGGGGTAGTTTTGATGTAATGCGAATTCATTCGGAGTTCCGTTAGTGGGGACGTCAGAAAGTACAATCAGAATATTGCTTCCCCAAAGTTTCACGGTATCTGTTGCGTTGCTTTCCCATACCGACCAGAATCGGACAGCGAATCCTGCTGTTGGGTCCAATCTTCCAGAGGAAACGTCGGGGTTGCGGTTTGTACTCAGAAGATCGGGGGAGAGCATTGTAGGATCCGTCCATTGCAGCGTTACCGCGATGCTTTCAGCTTCCAGGAACGACGATTCCCATGACGCGACGGAGAACCGAAGAAAAGGGGGAGCATTCCCAACGATTATTATGTAGCCATTGACCACGGGGTTGCGAATCAGGTTCCACGAGGAATGGAGAGAAACGGGTGCCTCCCATGTCGGAAGACCCCCCACAGAAGACAAACTTCGGGTGAGAATTTCTGAAGAACCCGTTGATGCCTGAACAACCCACGAAACGGCTTCGCCGTACCAAAGTGGCGTTGCCTTGAAGAACTTCGGATTTCGGTTGTCTCCGCTGTAGGCAACTGTGTCGGGAGATGACCAGGAATTCCCCGAACGATATGAGTACATTACGGCGAATGTTGTGTCAGAACTTTTTTGCTTTTGCCATGTCACGATAGGGAGTGTACCGGGAAAGGGAGATGCTATTTCGACTTGTGGACATGAGTTCAATGAGTCTCCCGTTGGCGTTACCAATTCGGGTGGTGACCATTGGGAATTGACATATTGCGAGAAAAGAATATGCCCGTTCCGCTCCCATACTACCACAAATCCTGAATCTCGTATTACAACGTGGGGCCGCTGGTCGTCCTCAGCATCAAGCGTCAGGGACGCCGGTGTTCCCCAGTTTCCGTTGGTACGGACGCTATACCATATATCAAGATTCCCATTTCGACGGGATTGCCAGACAAGCATGAGGTTCTGGTTGCTCTGTCCCCACGCGAGTGAAGGGTAATCGTTGTCAGCGCTATCGGAGGTGAGACAAAAAACTGAATCGCTCCACCTCGTGGCAAACGCTTCCGACCGTAGTAAGCAGATATTCTTTCCGTTTCTACTGAATGCAAGCCACTCCTCGGTGCCTAGCCAACCTTGGCCATCTGCGATTGCCGGGTGCCGATCGTTTCCTGCGCCTTGAGTAATCTGAACTGGATTGCTCCATTGAGCGAAAACAGTTGTAGAAACTAGTAATACGCAGATTGCTCTTGTCAATGTGTGCATACACCCTCCTTATCGTATTAATACCATCTTCCGAACGGCAGTGAACGCGCCGGACGTGAGTCTGTACAAGTATATGCCGCTTGCAAACCCACTCGCATCCCACTCTGCCTCGTACGTTCCCGGCTCCTTCACCCCGTTGACGGGGTAAACCCCGTTCACGAGCGTTGCGACTTCTCTTCCCAGCACATCATACACCTTGAGCGTCACCAACTTTGAACCTGAAACCTTGAACCTGAAACTTGTTTTTGGATTAAACGGGTTGGGGTAGTTCTGGTAAAGCGCAAATCCCAAGGGTGCCGAACTAATGGCTTCTTCTTTGACCCCAGTAAGCGGGCTTTCGTGTTTGAACACCGAGCCGGAGAATCCCACTGCCCACGCATGCAGCGTGTTCCCATGAGCGAGAAGCGAGAGATCGAACATGTAGGGATAAGTCTCCACCGTGTCGCGCAGCCACATCTGGCCGCCGTTGGTTGTGCGTATCATGATGCCAAGTCCCACAGCCCAGCCTCGTTGCAGGTCAGCAAAGCGTATGCACTGGAGTTGTTCGTTGGTGCCTGAAGTCTGTTGCTGCCAACTCACTCCACCATCTGTTGTGTGCATGACCAGACCGCCGCTCCCGGCAATCCAACCGTGCGATGGGTTGACAAACGTAATGGATGACTTGTACGAGAGGGGAGTGTCATGGAATATATGCTGCCAGCTTGCGCCACCGTCCATCGTCCTGAAGACGCCGTACTGGTTTACACACCATGCAGTCAGCGAGTCCAAAGCGCAAAGGTCGGGCACTGTGGGACTGTAGGCACTGGTGTCCAGAAGGACTGCTGCCCATGTTTGTCCGCCATTGGTTGTTCTGTGCACAACCTGATACTCAGGTCCCGGAGAACCAATATAGTCGCCGTAAATCCATCCGTGGTCGGGATCGGCGAACACAACGCCGTGTACGAAGTTTGTCAGCGCCAGAGGTTGTGCTTCCCATGTGCTGCCCCCGTTTGTAGTTCTGAAGAGCTTCTGGGGCGGAGTGATGGAACCGACAGCCCAGCCGAGGAGCGTATCAATCATCTCCACATCAATAAAGTAGCCGCCCGATGAACTCAACTGCGCAGTCCATGAATACCCGCCGTCGGTGGAGTGAAGGAGTTTCACATCTTCAGTCCATCCGCTTGCTGCCCAGCCTTTCTGCGGCGTGGTAAACTCGACAGCCCTGAAGTAGTGTGGGGAACCACGTGAGAGTTTTGTCCACGTTGTTCCGCCATCGCTCGTGCGGAAGATTTCTCCGCGTGCACCGCCACACCAACCGTTCAACTGATCGACAAACGCAACACTCTGGAGTTGAGCAGTAGAATCGACCGTGGTCGCATGCCATGTGGCTCCTGCATCGGTTGTCCGGACAAGCATTCCACCGACGCCAACTGCCCACACGTGAGATGTGCCAAGCCCGAAGAGGTCACGCAACGGCTCAGGCGATGACGGAATCGGGCCGAACTCATGTTGCCAGGTAAATCCGCCATCCGTTGTTCCAATGATGGAGGCGCTGTCGGTCAGGTACCATCCTCGTGTTCTCGTGATGAAGCAAATGTCCGTGGCGCGCCCGCGGAAATTGATGCGTACGGTGTCCCACGTCTGTCCGGCATTCTGCGTTCTGGCGATGATGTTGCCAAACCCCGGCACCTCACGGCGGAATACCCGCTCGCCGATGAGCCATGCTGTTGTCGAGTCAACCACACTCAATCCTGTGACCGGACCAGGTGGAACCCAGATGTCCTGATCAAACTCCAGCGGCCACTGGAAACTCGAATCCCAGTTCGCTCCGGCATTGAACGAACGCAGCACACCGCCGTTCTCCGTTGCTGCCCAACCGTTGAAGGGGGCGAGAAACCTCAGGCGTGAGATACTCGACAAAGTGAAGCCCATCGAGTACCAGTTCGTTCCACCATTTGTGGTTCGAAGTAACGGCCCGTAACTCCCGCCTGTCCAGCCGTTGAGTGCATCCACAAACTCGACCGACGTGAGACCCCACTTGTATTGCTTGCGTTGGTTTGCCCACGTCACGCCGCCTTCGGTTGTTCGCAAGATGGTTCCGGCGCTCGTAATGATCCAACGGCGTTGGGTATCGACG
>JACQVJ010000096.1 GCA_016209805.1 Ignavibacteriota bacterium | reverse complement strand
GGTCAGTGTGAGGACGAGTTCAGGCGTTGAGTCAAATGGCTTGCTGAATGAGACAAAGATGATTTGCGACCGTACCCCGACTCCTGTGGAGAGAGTCCATCCTTCAGAGTTGAGGTCTCCGCTAAAATCTCCCCGCTGCATGTTCTGAGAGAAAGCAAGCGTTGATACCATCAAGAGTGCTGCAAGTACCGCGAACAGCTGTTTCATTGTATCCTCCTTAATATGAAATGGACATGAAACATGGTGATGAGAGATGGGTGATGGTTTTGATCGAGGTGTAATATATCATTATGGTTGAGAAAGACAAGGCCTTTTAAGTCTTCTTCCACACGCTTGCAGCGAGGAAAAACCATCCTGCAATGAAGGCAATACCGCCGAGGGGAGTCAGTGCGCCGAGCCAGCGGAGATTTGTAAGTGACATCGCGTAGAGACTGCCGGAGAAAACTACTGTCCCGAAGACGAAACACATTCCCGCCAACCGTGCAAGGGGAGATCCTGTTGATGCAAAATTGTGCGCAGCCCATGCAACAGCCATCAAGCCGAATGCGTGATACATCTGATAACGCACGGCGGTTTCGAAGACGTCGAGCATCTCTGCCGAGAGGACATCCTTCAGGCCGTGGGCTCCGAATGCACCAGCCACAACGCCGATGCCGGCGGATACCGCGCCAACTGCGAAGAATGTTCTGCCTGAATCAGTCGACATATCATGATCCTCCAGTGAATAATCAATCGGGAAGAGAAGGGTGCTTCACGTGGAAGTCCGTTGCTTCCTGAAAGGCATTTGCCGCAGCAAGAAGCTCAGCTTCTCCGAAGAGTTTTCCGATGAGAGAGATACTCGTCGGCGTTCCCTCGTCGGTGAAACCGTTCGGCATGACCACACAGGGATGGCCTGTCAGGTTTGTGAGAAGGAGGTTCTCGCCGAACGATGGAGCAACATAGACGTCCACATTGTGCATGAGCCTTGCCATTTCTTGAATGACCAGATAGCGGATACGGTTTGCCTGAATGTATTCAACTGCCGGAATGAAACGCGACGTCCGGAAAACATTCGGCCAGGCATTCTTTATCTGACGAACGAGGAGATCATCCTTTCCGCTTCGTGTGAGATTGTCAAAGGCTGCTGCGGCCTCCGCACTCAGGATGAACGAGAGAGCACCTGTCGGGAATTTGGGGAGCTCAATCGGGATGAGTTCTGCACCGAGTGATCGGAGTGTCGCCAGGACTGCGTCGCTATTGGTTTTGTTTTCTTTGATGCTGTCGAATTCGGTTTTCAGATATCCGATCCTCATCGTACTCAGTTTGAGATGAGGTCGATAGTTGAACGGCAAATCGTACACAGTTTGATCCTTACCGTCAGGACCATAGATTGCGTTGAACACGATGGCACAGTCGTCAGCGTTACGGCAAATCGGGCCAATCTTGTCCATCGTCCAACTGAGCGCCATCGCGCCGGCGCGGCTAATACGGCCATAGGTTGGCCGTAGGCCAGTAACTCCACATCGTGTGGATGGAGAGACGATGGAGCCCCACGTTTCAGTGCCAATTGCAAACGCCACGAGGCCAGCCGAGGTTGCCGATGCGGACCCGGCGGATGAACCGCTCGAACCTTGTTCCAGATTCCACGGATTTCGTGTCTTGCCGCCAAACCAGACATCCCCCCACGCAAGCGCGCCAAGAGTCAGCTTGGCTACGAGCACGGCGCCAGCTTCTTCGAGCCGTTTGATCACCGCGGCATCTTCGTCGAACAGTTGATCCTTGTAGGGAACGGCACCCCACGTGGTTGGAATCCCTTTCGTTGCGAGAAGGTCCTTGGCTCCGTAGGGGATTCCATGAAGAGGTCCACGATATTTTCCTGCTGCGATTTCCTTGTCGGCACGCCGGGCTTGACTGAGTGCGAGGTTTTCAGTCAATGTGACAACGCATTCTAACTTCGGCCCGTACTTCTTCAACCGATTCAGATACATCTCTGTGAGTTGCTCGGAAGTAGCTTTCCTTGTCCTGATCAATTCAGCAAGCTGACTGATTGAATAGAATGCCAGCTCTTCGAGGTTCTTGGGGAGCTTTACGTTGCCTGCTCGCTTGGAGGTGAACGGCTTGTGGGTCGAGTCGAATTTCATCCCATCCGGAATGGGATTGAAGTGGAAGGCAGGAGGGATCGCGTTGGGCAAAGGTAGTGCCCGCAGCGTTTCGTAATCGTGGAGAATCACTCTCAGCACATCGAGCATCTAGTCGCGTTTCGCTTCGTTGAATTTAATTCCGATCAACTTTTAGGCATGCTCGATTTCCTCTTTAAAAATCGGACTATGGATGTAATCAGTT
>JACQVJ010000095.1 GCA_016209805.1 Ignavibacteriota bacterium | reverse complement strand
TCTCTGCTCTCATTGTTCACAAACTCAAAGGAGATCGTCATGAATGCTCGTGGCATCATTGTTCTTCTCATTTCTTTCTTAGCATTCAACCTTGTGCAAGCAGGAGTGCGAGTGAAGCTCCAGCAGCCACCGCCAAACCAGTTACGCGCAGCCGACATCTGGAAGCTGACACTTGATAACACCGACACAACAACGTACCGCATCCGGCTTGTAGGCACAGTTGACGAGGCGGCGGCAGGTCGTGTTGTTGATGGGCAATCCGGGATAATCAGCCTTCCACGCGGACGCAAGACGATCACGTACGACGACGTGAAGCGCGGCGGCACCGTGACCTTCAAGGCTGGCAGGTGGCGCGACGCCTTCACGCGCACGGGCAACGCGCCGAGCGGTGACTACACGATCTGTATCTACGTGAAGACGGAGACGGGCGAAGAGCTTGGGAGGGATTGCATACAGCAGCGTGTGGAGATCACCTCGCCCCCAACACTCATCTCTCCCGCCGATGGCGAGGTAATACCCGAAGGGCAGTTGCTCATATTCACCTGGCTTCCGCCGGCACCTGCGCCGCGAGATGTCAGGTACTCATTGAAGATCGTCGAAGTGTTAGGCAACCAATCGCCGACTGAAGCGATGCAAAGGAACGCGACGTGGTTTGAGACGCGAGATATTGCCGCGACATCGTTCACGTATCCTGCTTCGGCGAAGAAGTTAGAGAAGGGGAAGAAGTATGCGTGGGGTATTGAGTTAGATGCTATTCGGAGTGAGATCTTCTCATTCAATATTGGTAAAGAAATAAAACACGAAGAGAAAGTAGTCATTAAGCTAATCTCACCTACGGAAGAACGACCAGCGCAAAACAATAGACCAACATTCGAGTGGAAGACAGAACCGACTATCGAAGGAATCACATACACGATCGTAGTAAGAGAGATAGAAGAAGGGGTCGACCCTGAAAGCTGGAAAATACTTTTTGAGCGAATCGGTATCCGTGAAACTATCTTACGATATCCAGCTGAAATACCACCTCTGGATACAGCAAAAGCATATGTATGGAAAGTCACCGGCATTCAGAATGCTAAGGTGATAGCTGTTAGCCAATTGGTGCCCATTCCGTGGACGTGGTACTTCTGCTTGCTAATTCCTTTTCCGCAGGCTCAGAGTATTTGTGTGGGGACCCAACTTCAGTTGAACGCATGGGCTATAATGTTCGGCGCTGGTATCAGTGGACCTTTCAATTGGAATCTTATAAATCCAAATAATACGACTCAGACCGGCTCGCAACCATCATTCGTGATCAGTGTTTCTCCCAGTTATCAACCCGCAACTGCGGGAGTTTATACGTACATACTCACTGTACAGAGAGGCAACTGCACGAAAACAGTTACATTTACAATTAATGTTTACCCAAATCTCACTGCCGCCGTACTGGACTATCCTTCGGGAGCTACGATAACCGAACTGTGCTGGGGAGACGATGCAACCCTCAATATGAATGGTGTGCCACCCGGATGTAGTGTTACTTGGTCTTACAGAGATCTTCCGAGCTTAAGTTGGATTCCTCTTGGCACTGGTAACCCTTATAACACAAATCAAATTAAACCAACATGTTCACCACTACAAGGCTTTGTAACCCGACAGTTTAAGGGAGTTGTTAGTTGCACGAACATGCCTACGCCCTGGCCTGCGAGCTGTCCTAATGAAAAAATAGTTTCACTGAAGGTGTGGTGTCCAACTCAGCCGGGTACTATTACTGTCTCGCCAGGGACACAGATTTGCAGTAACAACAACTATCCCGTTAATGTAACCTTGACTGTTACAGGCAATGTGGGAAGTATCTCAGGATGGACAGTCAACAATGGCTCAATATCTGGCTCAGCCGGACAATCTACTATTACTTTCGGTATCACATCAGCGGGAAATTATACATTTTGTGTGCAAGTGCAGAATGGTACATGTCCACAACAACCAGCTTGTATCACTGCTAAGGTGGAAGACCCCATCAATGCACAAATAACAAGTAACAAAAACGAGGTCTGTTGGGGAGATGATGCACAACTTACACTTACTCATAATGGACCGCCAGGCACGCAGATTCAGTGGCAATACCAGATTAATTGCGCTGGACCATGGGCTACCACTGGAAATAGCGGCACTGTCCAGAACACCAATGAACTGTTCGGTCCTTCTTACCCGGGTGTTAACCCGCCGGTTAATCCTCCGTGTGTCCCTGATAAGATATGCTGGAGGGCTATTGTTACATCGCCTACCGGTATATGTCCGCCCACCACTGCAGGTCCTTTAACCATCAATGTCATTCAGCCCCCAACTGCGCCCACTATTTCGCCCCCGGGCCCAATTGTGAAATGTCCTGGCACATCGGTTTCCCTTACAGCCTCAATGCCATCTTGTGGAACCCCGCCATTCACCTACCAGTGGTATCTTAACGGGCTTCCTGTTGCTACGGGTCCGACCATCCCAGCAACCCAGCCGGGTAACTACTTCGTGGTGGTGTATAATAAAAACAACTGTGACTCCGCACAATCAACAAACACGGTAACAGTTAGGGACTGCAGCACAAAAGTTGTGATACAAGGTCCGTGTACCTGCTCTTCCGGCACTACAATTACTTTGACCGCCATTCCTACATCCTTTGTTGTGCCTCCGGGTCCTCCCGGAAACTGTGGTCCACCCTACACCTACTTATGGTCAACCGGTGCCACAACCCAGTCCATTACCATCCCATGTCCAAACCAGACCACAACCCTTTGGGTTCAGGTCACCAATGCGATGGGTTGCACAACAAAGGTTTATCACACAATTAAAAGATGTCCATAAGTAAGGAGGAAAGCCATGAAGAAGATAGTAAACATAACTGGAAGAGTAATACCTCTATTGCTTGGAGTATTGCTCCTAAGCAGTGCTGCGAATAGTCAGAATAAGAATCCGAATGCCCCCCCAAGCGTACAGACGGATTATTGTAACCAACTCACCATTAATGTAACTCGAGGGCCTGATAGCTTGGGATGCTATTTTGATGTTGAATTAACGCAGATATGGTCTGCGGCATCCGGATGCAACATAAATGACCTGCCGCACGGTTTGGGTGTTCTATTCAGCGGAACAACAATAATCAGCTCGGTCCAGATCCTCCAAGGGGCGTGGTTCACAGCCTCCCCAGCCGCCAGCCAAGGTAGTCCCAGCACGAATTCCGTTTATTGGAACAAGCAACCTGCAGGTACCTGCACCAATGCCACAAATTCAATCCCAAGCGGTCAGACGTTGAAAGTGAGGATATGGGTCACTGCAGTCCCAAATCCTGTCACGGTAACTGTACGAGAACTAACCGGTTGGTCCTGGCAAACTAATTATGGGTATTGGAACTGCGAGAGTCCCCCCTTCACATTCACCACCCCACCAGTGAACTACTCGATAGGGCTCAACACCTCCGTCTGCAGCGGTAGCGCCATGACGATCAGTCTTAGCCCGCCTCCGCCCCCAGGGTCCACGGTTACATGGTATCAAAGCAACGCCCCGTGTCCCGTTGGAAATCCTCCGGCGCCACCCTGGGTATTAGCACAAACCGGAGGCACATCGTTCAATACCAATATACTCACGAGTACGACATGCTACGTGGCGGTGATCCAACAAGGTTGCTGGACGTACGTTTCGAACGTCAAAACGGTTGATGTTTGCCCGGGACCTCCCGGCAACACAGTAACCGCAACAGGTCCACCAACCACGCCAATTAACAATGTTCCTCATGCCTGTACCAGTTGGTCAGGGCAACTTTGCTTGAATCCCTCAACCTTCCCTTGCCCAACAACAATTCTGAGGTGGGAGAGAAGAACAAGAGCTCTCACCTATCAGAGCGCCTGTAACCCACTATGGGGATCATGGACCACATGGAGTGCTATATCAGGTTCTGCAGGGCAGACGTGCATTAACACCGGAAATTTGACAGCTACTGCCTGTCAAACGCAGTATGAATTCAGGGCAGTATTGCAAAACGCCTGTGGCACATCAACACCTTCTTACACCATTGTCATTGACAGACCTCCGGTTCCGGGTAATATTACTGCTAATCCTCTTCCACTGCTGTGCTATGATAAGGCAACGAAGTTGACCTATTCTACCTCATGCGCGGAGGTTGTGGAATGGGAAAAGAGGGATGAACTCAGCCCCTGTGCGAATACTTGGGGGCCATGGACTCCAATAGCAGGCTCGCAAGGCACATGCGTATGGTGGACGAATAATTTGCAAACAACCACACAGTACAGGGTAAAAGTTAAGAACGGAGCATGTCCACCGGTTTATTCTCCAGTGTACACTGTCACAGTGAAACCTAAGTTGGGTGTTACCATCTCAGCAAACCAGACTGTTCTGTGTCCACCCGGCGTTACATTAACCGCTCAAACTACCTACGGACCACCATGCAGTTATCCAGTTTCATATCAATGGTATCAGGATGGTCTGCCGATTACCTTGGCAACGAGTTCAACTTACTCTCCCACAACCCCTGGAAATTATTATGTCGTAGTTTCTGATACCTGTGGAAAGGCAAAATCTAATGTTATTACGGTATGCGGCAGGCCGCAGTTGGTCATAGTTGCACCCTGTTGTGTGTGTCCGGGTGAGACCATCACAGTGACGGCAAACGTTGTGTGGACGCCGGCAAACTGCCAGCCGCCATCCTGCACATACCAGTGGAATACCGGTGCTACGACGCCAAGCATCAGCGTCACCTCGCCGGGGACTTATACAGTAACGGTTAACTGCGGAACTTGCCCCCCAATGACACAAAGCGTGACTATACAGCCTTGTCTTTAATGAGGTACTAACTCTGAGAAATGTAAAACAACAAAAACAAGAAAGGAGCTAAGAACAATGAAATACATCAAGACGCTTACTGTTGTGTTCTTCTTCTTTCTTCTCAACCAGGCAGGAGCATTCGCCCAACTCACCGTCATCCTCCAGCAGCCACCGCCGTTTCAGTTCAAGGTGGAGCACTTGTGGAAGGTGACGCTTGTGAATCCAACGCGGACAACATTTACCGTGTCACTCCACGGCAGAGCGACGGAGTTGTCCGAGGGATTGATTGTGGATGCAACGACAACGAGGTTCGTCCTGCCACCGGGAACGAAGATCATCAATCCATGGGAGCTGGTTCCCATCAACATCAGAGAAGCAAACCCGAAGTATAGGGATGTTGTACAGAACATCGGCGGCGTGCCGACGGGTGACTACGAGATCTGCGTCTCGGTCATCAATGCCCCCGACGGACAGGAATTGGGATTCGCCTGCGTGCAGACATCTGCGGAGAACCTCACGCGCATGGAATTGCTTGAGCCGGCGGAGGGTGCCAGGTTTACCATGTTCAGCTCTGCTAACGAAGAAGTCTGGAACCAACCGGCATTGATTGCCCCGGTTGCCATGAACAAAGGGCTCCGGTTTCTTGTCCGGCAGGAGCCGGGGGACTCGATGGTTGCCTACATGATGGGCGACCCGGTTCCCGGAATTGATATCAGCCTGGAGCAAGTGCCTGGCGGCATAAGGATTCCTGTGAAGGGTTGGGATGAGTACATGCGTGAGGTTGGCATCAAAGAAGGGGGCGTGAAGTTTGCGAAGGTTAATATCGTGACCGATTCCGAGGGGTCAACCACGGCGTATCTCATGGGCGATCCGGTTCCGGGCGTTGACATCAGTCTGGAACAGAACCCCGGTGGCATAAGGGTGCCCTTGAAAGGACCCGATGAGTATATGAAAGAGGGATCAAAAGGTCCCCACGCAATCAATGTCAAGAAGCTCCGGGAGGCTCTGGACGATCTGGTTCAAGCGGCAGTCGATTACAATTCCTCAAGGAGCAATGTCAAACTAATCGTGAAATCGGAAGGTGTGCACGACGGGACGTCTGAGGAAATTCTCACCATGCTTGACGTGGGAATAAAAGACGAAGGAACACCGCAGGCCAGGAAGCGACCCGGCCCGGTAAAGTATGAGGACATCACGAGAACCCTTGCTGCAGTCGGAATAAAGGAGGAAGGGGTCAAGAGAATCCTTGATGCGTTGGACGATCTGGTTCAAGGGCAAAACGATTACAATTCCTCAAGGAGCAATGTCAAACTC
>JACQVJ010000003.1 GCA_016209805.1 Ignavibacteriota bacterium | reverse complement strand
GGCAATGATAGCCCGCCGTGTGTGGGGGAATGAGGGATCGTCTCGCGTCCTACTCGCCGAAGACCATCAATTCCAAAGAGCCGTTGAATTGTTTCCTGAAGCCGAGAAGATAGCGAAGAACTTATCCAGCCTGAAGTGACACACTGAAAGGGAGATACCGCATTACCCGATTTCGTTGTTGGCGCTCTTGTTTGCGAACCATACCACCGTTGTTTCTCTATGCCTGTCTTGCCGTGACATCCGCAGCACCGGCGTTTGCCCAGGTCGGTGCTGATCCCCCGTCGAAAGTCCTTATTGAAGAAGAAGAGCTGATCTACAATGTCAGGTACGGCTTCATTGACCTAGGGCAGGTACGAATCCGGATTCTAGGCAAAGAGACCACGCCTCAGCATGTTGCCTACAGGGGAAAGGCCCTGATCGATTCCTACAGAGGGGTGCCATTCGTCGATCTCCACGCAATGTATGAAAGTCTCATCGATTCTGCAGTCTTTGCACGAGAGTTTGTCGGGAAGAGTAAGGACGGCAAGATCTGGACCTACTCAAAGTACGTATTCGACTACGACACGAGGCAGATTATAATGGAGTCGGGTCGTCGGGATTCAATTGTTGAAAAGCGCGATACGGTAGAGGCCGATACGTTGTACCAGGATGGTCTTTCTCTTTTCTTCTATGCCCGCGATCAGTTGTATTCTCGCAAGCGCGTGAACATCCCGACCCTGATTACGGAACAAAAGGTGCGTACGTACATCGATTTTCACAACACACGTGAAGCTGTGGAAATCGATGCGGTCGATTATCCGATCGATGTCATTCAATTCGAGGGGACTGCGGACTTTGTGGGGATTTTCGGGCTTACGGGCGACTTCGAGGGATGGTTCAGCAATGACGAGGCGCGGGTTCCCATCATGGCCAAAATGAAAGTTATTATTGGAAGCGTGACGATTGAACTGATGAAATGGAGTCGCCCCGGTTGGTCACCACCAAGATCCAGCGGTTGAAGACGTGAAGACCGTTCCATATAATGGTGTATCGCCGAAAATCCACGCGACGGCATTTGTTGCTGAGGGTGTTCATGTGATTGGCGATGTAGAACTCTCCGCCGGTGTAAATGTCTGGTTCAATTCAGTCCTGCGCGGCGACATCAATAGCATACGAATTGGGGAACGAACCAATATTCAGGATTGCTCGGTTCTACATGTTACCCATGAGTGTCAGGTGCGGATCGGCAGCGATGTTACGATTGGCCACCGGGCGATCATTCACGGAAGCACAATTGGAGATTGTTGTCTCATCGGCATGGGAGCGGTTGTGTTGGATGATGCTCACGTTGAATCATACTCGCTTGTCGCTGCCGGTGCTGTTGTGCTTGAGAAGTTTGTGGTTCCCGAAGGATCACTGGTCGCCGGAGTTCCCGCTCGCGTGATTCGACAGCTTACAGAAACGGAAAGGAACAGAATTCTCCAATCAGCACACGACTACGTTAATTACGCCCGAGGGTATCGTACATGAAGTTGAGGTTTTGGGGAACTCGCGGTTCAATCCCCACTCCGGGAAAAGAGACCGTGCGCTATGGCGGTAACACGCCGTGTGTCGAGGTCCGTTTGCAGAACGACAATCTGGTGATCTTCGATGCAGGCACGGGTATCCGAGGACTCGGCGACGCCTTGATGCAGAAAGGGGAGTCGGTGAATGCCTATCTCCTCATAGGACATCCGCACTGGGATCACATTCAAGGATTTCCGTTCTTCAAGCCGGCATTCATCTCCGGAAACGAGTTTACCATCATGGGGGCACAGTCGAAAAACGTCACCCTTCGTCAGATGATCTCCGATCAGATGGACAAGGTGTACTTCCCGATCCAGCTGAACGAGCTGAAGGCGAAGATCAATTTCCATCCAATCAAAGAAGGGACGATTCCCATTTTCGACGCAATGCTCTCGACTATCTACGTCAATCACCCTTCGTTTGCCCTTGGGTTTCGGCTCGACAGCAGTGGTCGCTCCCTTGTGTACATCAGCGACAATGAGCCGTTTGATGGGGAAGTTGCCAGATCGGTGAAGAATGTTGAGAAGGTGATTGTTGACAAGTACTCAGATAGCAAAGGAGATCCGAACCAGCGTGTGTTTGATTTTGCCCGGAACGCCGACGTGCTGATCCATGAT
>JACQVJ010000085.1 GCA_016209805.1 Ignavibacteriota bacterium | reverse complement strand
TTGAACGGGTTGGGATAGTTCTGATGCAACTGAAAGCGCTCCGGTATCTGGTTGCTGAGCGGGACATCCAATGCGAGAATGCGCGCCAATGCGGTATCTGCCGATATTCGTACATCCGGGTCAGGATCTCTCCTGGCCGCGTTGAGCATGCCGATCACTTCTGGGTGGCGCGAAAGAAGTTCGGCACGAAGCTCATACCAGTGGGCATTCAAATCCTCGCCCACCCACGGATACGTCCACACGAAGAAGCGCCATGTTCCTTCGATTGCATGACGGCGATACCACCAAAGGTGATGTTGCGATGCCATGATGAAAATCGAGTCGACGTTCGGAAAGAACGTCATTGCATAGCGTGGCGGATTGTTCCAGCGTGTAACACGTGGTGTGGTGAGATCACGAAGCCATTTTTCCTCCAGGCTTGCTTGCAGCACTGTGTCGCTCGGAGTGACGGTGACATACCAATAAAATCTATAGATGCAACCGGCAGGGCAATCACCCCAGCCACGAGAGAAGGAGAAGTGCATGATGTTGTATTTCTCGAAAAACTCTATGCGGTTCCCATCACCACCATAATAGTTCGGCTCAGCGTAGATGATGTCGGGGTGATGTTTGTAAAGATGTGCCAGGCGCTCCATCTGTAGAGGTTGATTGAATGTCAGCATGAACCAGGGTGGGAACGAAAGAGGGCCGACGGAAATCAACCCAAACTCCTGTCCCAGTGAATCCACGTAATGCTCGCCCGTGATGATTTCTCGGCGTTGCCACGCGGCGCTCCACGGTGCGGCGGTGCTTACCAGGAGATTCGTTAGCACATAGTCGGGGAAAGCGTGAATGAATCGGAGCGTATCGATCAACTGCCGCGACGCAGCTAATCCTGAGTCGATATGCTGCGCAAGTGCCGAATCCAACTTCACTTCTTGCTGAGTGCGCAAAGTGAGTATGACCGCATCATTGCTTATCTGTGCAGTTGCGTTCTGGAAGGTTATTGCACTGAACAGACACAGTAAGTACGTCGTTCCCCGACTCCTCAAACGATAGCCGTCTGATTTCATTGTCCGCCCTCCTGACAGAGTCTTGTTCATGTGGTTTACCGGATGAGAATCATTTTCCGTGTAAGAGATCCCGAAGGTGATTGGAGCCTGTAGAAGTAGACTCCACTTCCAAGATTGCTGCCGTCGAACTGGACCTCATACGTGCCGGGATCTCTCATCTCATTCACCAGCGTTGCCACTTCTCGCCCGAGGATGTCAAACACCTTAAGTGTCACCAACTCGAAACTCGGAACTCGGAACTTGAAACTGGTTTTTGGATTGAACGGGTTGGGGTAGTTTTGATGTAAAAAGTATGAACCTCCAATATGTTCTGGCGGAACTACAGGAGTGGTCGATGTACTTCTGTAAACACCTTTGTTTGTTCCCGCCAGAAGGTACCAGTTTCCATCAAACGCCAGTGATGTTACATTTGTGTTGTTCAGCCCGATGTTTGTCCAGCTCTCGCCGTTGTTTGTCGATAAGAAGACACCTCCGTTATATTGTGTACCTGCGAAGACGTGACCCACGGAATTAAATTTGACAGAACCTATCATCAAGTCAGTGAGACCGAGGTTAGCGGGCGTCCAGAGACCGCCATAGTTGGTCGACTTAAACACACCTCCACCGTACGTTCCAACAAGGACGTCTCCGTTCGGACTCTGTTCGATTGACTGCATCGGATGATTTGGCAATCCGTTGCTCACTGCTGTCCAGGACAGACCCTTATCTGTGGACAGAAAAATGCCCATAGAGTCCGACCCGGCAAAGATCCATCCATCGACTGTGATTCCGATGGCTTGGATTGTAACATGAGTAAGCGCAGAGCCGCCTTCGATCCAATGTGTACCTTCGTCTGTTGATCGGAAAATCCCACGGCCCGCTCCGGCATAAATGGAACCCGACGATTGTGCAGCGAGTGTGAGGACGTTCGTTGAGGTCAAACCAGAGTCCCTGCGAATCCAATGCAATCCGTGATCGGTCGAACGGAACAGGCCGGCGGCTGTTCCGGCGAAAATACTATTATCGTTTCTCGTCAGGATAGCCTGAACAAAGCCTGAGGTCAGACCATCGCGCATCGGAAACCATGTACCCCCATCATCAGTGGATCGAAAAAGTCCATATGGCGGTGTGCCGGCAAATACATGACCGTTCGGACCGACCGCACATGCACTCACGTGAAGGCGGACAAGGCCTGCGCTTGCATGATTCCATCGGCTTCCTCCATCGGTGGATCGAAAAACACCCATGCCTCGAGTGGCGCAGATCAATTCGCCGGTTGGTTTACCTGCAAGGCATTGAACGAGAAGATCCTGCGCTCCTGAATCTGAAGGTACCCACTCGGTTCCTTCCAACCGAAATATCCCGCGGCCCGATGTTGAAGCAAACACCTGGTTTCCTGATGACACCGCAAGCGAGAGTATATTCAAGCTGTTCAAGCCCGTGTTGAGTTCCGTCCAGTTGTTCCCGTTGTCCGTTGAATGAAGAATACCTGCCTGTGTTCCCGCAAAAATGTGTCCGGCAGAGTTTATGGCCAGAGCTTGAATGCTGTTTGTGAAGCCGGGGTCAATCTGAACCCAACCATTTCCACTGTTGGTCGAACAGAAGAGCCCCGTCGTGGTACCTGCATAGACATATCCGGAGTTGCTAATCGAAATGGTCTGGACGGTTCGACCTGATAATCCGGAATTACTCCAGCTTTCGCCGTTGTTTGTTGAACGGTAAATACCATTGTAAATCGTCCCTGAAAAAATGTCGCCATTCTGATTTGCCGCGACTGCAATAGGCGATCCGGATATGCCGGTGTTCGTTACAGTCCAACTGTCTCCTCGGTCCGTGGACCGGATCATCCTCGCTGCTCCGATCATTGGATACGCGGCTGCAAATATGCTTCCATTGGGACTGGCAGCAAGCGCTGAGACTAGTGGGG
>JACQVJ010000089.1 GCA_016209805.1 Ignavibacteriota bacterium | reverse complement strand
TCGTTACCCTGTCCCCCTTGTTGACTTCGATCTTCCATGGCTCAAAGCTCGAACGCACCGCAATCATGAAAACTTCCACGTTCTTTCCGTTGCGAACTATTTTCGCATCCTTGATATCCCAAATAGCCTTCGGGTTTTTGTTCTCCTCTTTCGAGTATACTTCAATAGGCTTCAGCTTATCAGCTTTGATGATCTGCGCATAGTGCGGCTCAGGCTCCGTAAAGGCATCATACAGCAGCGACATCTTCTCACCGCTGATATCGATAAGTTGCGACGACTCTGGTTGCGATGGACCCACGCTGAGATGGCGTCCGTGAGAAAGCTTGTTCAAGGCAATAAGGTACTTACCATCGGGATTCTTTGTATCGCCTTCGGCGGCGGCAAGGTGGCCGATGTTGTACGAGACCGGGATCTTATCAACAACTTCCCACGTCCCGAGTTTCCACTTTGCAATGGCGCTCTCGACAAATAGAGACGTATACGCGTACCCCTTGTCGTCGAACTGCGTATGCAGCGGGCCGAGTCCTACATTGACTTCGGCATCCTTGACCGCATCATAGTTGAGCACGGGAATACCATCCTCATTACCCTGGAAATCTCTCTTTTGAATTGCCATCAACATCTTTTCGAGGTTGAACGCAGTCGTAATACTCTGGAGCTTGCCGCTAACAATAATGTATTTCCCGTCGGGGCTCACGTCAACGCCGTGCGGCGATTTGGCCGCCGGAAGAAGATACACCACCCCCTCCACATCTTTTGGATCAATCACCTTAACCCCGCCAATCATTTTGAACTTGCCGTTCTTTATAGCCTCCTCAGCCTTCTTCCAGTTTACTGCTGCTACGTAGTCCCGATCCTTTTGAGAAGCGGTCACTTCAAGTTTTCCTGTGGCACGCTCGGCATTGTAGCAGGTCCAGAACCCCCATTCGGCGCTCGGACCTTTGCCTGCATCGCCAAGATCGTAGTTAAAGGGGGGCATAAGCACTTCCCAACCCAGGGACATCTTCCCCGTCTTGGAATCTATTCCAATACCAGCAACAACTCCTTTGTACTTCGTCGCGTAGTCCTCAATGCGCTCGTATGTTCCTTTGGGAAGTGGAACAGAAAAGCGGGAGCCTGCCAGCACGTATTCCGTGTTTTCCGTGACGAACGATGAACAGTGATTGCCCGATACATTCGGTATCGGTCCATAGATTTCCTTCGTCTTAAAGTCGCGGAGGTCTATGCGGGCCATGCGATTGTTTGCGTTATCGGAAATGAAAAGCCAGCGGCCATCGTAATCGCCATTCGTCTCACTGATCGAGGGATGATGCGCATCTCCCCATGTATATTTCCCCAACAACTCCTTCGAGTCCCTGTCGAATCCATATCCTGTGGCTGGATACGGAGTATAGACAGGAATGGTCGCAATATGTCTCATCGAAGGAATGCCATAGACGTAGACCTGCCCGGAATGACCACCAGATTTGAAGACATAGTATTCGTCCAAATCGCCGGGCGCCACGTACGTCTTCGTCGTAGCTTCCTGAACGTCGGACCGTACGCCTGTACCCCGACCCCTCTTGTCACTGTCGCACCCAATGAGCACCGCAGCGACCAGTGCCAACACCATCAGCACTGAGAGATTCGTTTTCATAAGTAACTCCTTCAATATTGTGGATGGATTGTGCAACGCGTGTGTTAGTATGAACTGAGTGATAACCCTATTTCTTTCCATCAGCGATTGCGTTCTTGTTTCCTTGCTGCTTCAATTGGTACGCATAGCGGAGTTTATCGATCGCTTCCTTCCGCTCCTCCTCTGTTAAAGTTATCATTGTTGAAAGTACAACCTCCATTGTTCCCGTTGGCTTTGACAGAAAGTCGTCTATCGTTCTTCCGAAGCGGGATTGAACATCCTCGACGGCAAGAGCAAGGTCGGGGCCAATCTGGGCTGCCGCTTCAATACCGAGCGTGGACACGGAGTGACACACGAAGCAGCTCTTTCGGACGAAGAACGAGCCGGGACCTTTCGACATTTGTTCCTCTTTCTGAATTTCCTCTTTCGATGGAACATCGCGAAAATTGTGGCCTGGGATGTAATCAATCGGAATTCTCTCCTTCTTCC
>JACQVJ010000088.1 GCA_016209805.1 Ignavibacteriota bacterium | reverse complement strand
GCTCCTTTCCCCACACATCCTTCAGCGTGAACATTGGCGCTTTCGATCCGGAAGAGATCGTAGGTGACGATGCACCGGAGAATATTCCCAAACTTACAGCGGCCACAATAGCCAGCACGGCAATCAACAGCACACCCCTCTTCATGTACAGTTCTCCTTATTAATGGCTGGATTATGTTAGTGACTTCTGATCCATTCCTCAGCAATCTGAACAGCATTCGTTGCGGCTCCTTTACGCAGATTGTCGGAGACAATCCACAGGCTCAAGCCGTGCGGTACCGTCTCGTCGACCCTGAGTCGTCCGACAAAAACCTGATCTTTTTCCCACGAGTGGATCGGCATTGGATAGATTCCATGGTGCGGGTCGTCCTGCAGGATTACACCAGGTGCATGCGAGAGAGCGTCACGCACTTCGGCAATGCGAAACGGCTTTTCGAATTCCACATTCACCGCTTCACTATGTCCGCCATACACAGGGACCCGAACACACGTCGCCACCACCTTGATTGTATCATCACCCATGATCTTCCTCGTCTCATGGATCATTTTGTACTCCTCTTTTGTATTTCCATCGTCGAAGAAAACATCAACATGCGGCAAGACGTTGTATGCAATCTGATGTGGAAATTTCATTTCTTTGACCGGCACCTTTGCCAGTTCGTGCTCCAGCTGATCGAGTCCTTTCTGACCGGCGCCCGTAACCGACTGGTATGTTGCAACAACGACACGTTTGATCTTCCAGCGATCGTGGAGAGGCTTCAACGCAACAACCAATTGAATAGTAGAACAATTTGGATTGGCAATAATTCCCTTATGGTGAAAGATCATTCTCTTGTTGACTTCGGGGACGACAAGAGGAACGTGCTCATCCATTCTGAAAGAGCTGCTGTTATCGATCACGAGAGCGCCAGCTTTGACAGCACACGGTGCAAACTCCTTGCTGATCGTCGTCCCCGCGGAGAAAAGCGCTAATTCCATATCCACAAAAGAACTCTGAGTCAGCCTCTGGACTGGCAAGGTTGACCCGTTGAAGCCCACCTCTTTTCCCATTGACCGCTCTGATGCCAGAAGACGGAGCTCACCCACGGGGAACTTCCGCTCCTCCAACACCTGAACCATCTTCCTGCCCACCAGTCCCGTCGCACCGACTACTGCCACATTATACAGCCGCATGGTGATGTGTAGGTTGGTCAAAGTTGTTCAATGGTCTCCCGCGCGCGAATGATGCATCGCTGATCGCCATCGATAAGAACCTCCGCTGGGCGCGGTCGCGCATTATAGTTCGACGCGAGAACATACCCATACGCGCCGGTGCACATTAGGGCGAGATAGTCACCGCGCTGGACGCGTGGAAGGAGACGGTCAACGGCAAAGAAATCCCCCGACTCGCAAAGTGGACCGACCACATCGACGGTTTCGTGTTGTGCCCCCGATAAGTGCAGTGGCACGATCTGATGATGCGAGTGGTAGAGACTCGGCCGGATCAGATCGTTCATTCCTCCATCCACCACAACAAACACCTTCCCTTCAGTTTGCTTGCGATACAATACTTTCACAAGAAGGAGACCTGCGTGCGCAACGATCGAGCGTCCCGGCTGGATCGAGAGTCGGCAACCGCTTTGCTCAAGAACCGGCAGCACGGTCCTGATCAACGTGGACGCCGACAGGTTCATCTCTTCCGGCTCTTCGTCTGGCAGAAGCGGATGGCTCACGTAGCCCCGATACTGTACGCCAAACCCCCCGCCGAAATCCAGATCCCGAACGGGCACCCCCGCATCACGAATCTGTTTGACCAGTCCAATCAGACTACGGGCGGCAGCCATGAATGTTTCCGCCTTCGTGATCTGTGAGCCAATGTGACTGTGAATCCCGAGGACTTCGATGTGCGGCAGACTCTGCGCCCACCTGAGAACCTCCGCCGCCTGTTGCCATCCGATCCCGAACTTGTTCTGCTTGAGGCTTGTCGAGACGTACGCGTGGCCACCCGGATCGATGTCGAGGTTGATCCTCAGCCTGATCCGCGCATCTTTGCCGTGACTGCCGGCTATCGAATTCAGAATCTCAATCTCTTCTGTCGACTCGGCATTGAACGCTCGGATGTCTTCCGACAGTGCGTACGCGATCTCATCGTCCCGCTTGCCTACACCACTGAATGTGATTTTATTGCTCCGGAACTCTGCCCTCATTGCAAGGTGAAGCTCTCCCTTCGAGCCAACGTCGGCACCGAGCCCCTCTTCCGCTATCAACCGAAGGATGACGTTGTTGCTGTTCGCTTTGACCG
>JACQVJ010000093.1 GCA_016209805.1 Ignavibacteriota bacterium | reverse complement strand
GGACAACAATTACCTTCTGTTTTCTGTTTTCGTTGAGAATGATTCCACCATCTGGGCAGGCTCTGCCGGAGGAATCAACAAGTCTATTGACGGCGGTCAGAGCTGGTCCAAGTTTACCACGTTGAACCAACAATCGCCTATTCTCGGGAACTGGGTGATTGCAATCGCCGCCCAGGCGTTTCCAACGTACAACCGCATATGGGTAACCAACTGGCGGGCCGATCTCGACCCGAATGAGGAATTCGGTGTCAGCTACACGGATGATGGAGGGATAATCTGGAAGAACTTTCTTTACGGAATAAGAGCATACGATTTCGCATTCAAAGACTCGATCACCTACATCGCCACCGAGGAGGGAATCTATCGGTCGGACGACGGTGGGCTTTCATGGACCCGGTCCGGAACGATTATCGACACCGCAACCGGTCAGAGAATCACATCCAATGCGTTTTTTTCTGTTGGCGTTGTCGGAGATACGGTCTATTGTGGCGGCGGTGATGGAATGGTCAAGACCATCGATAACGCGACACACCCGTTCGGACAGTCATGGCAAATTCTGAGAGCATTTCGCCCTGTTGGTTCTACAACAACCACGTACGCCTACCCTAACCCCTTTTCACCAAATCAGGAAATTGTCCGAGTCCATTACAGTACGGCGGGGAGGAATTCCAATGTCACGATTGAGGTGTTTGATTTTGGAATGAATCGCGTCCGCACAGTTATCAAAGATGCCCCACGGTCCGGCACATTTGAACATGATGAAATCTGGGACGGCTTAGACGACAATAAGCGGCGCGTTGCAAATGGTGTCTACTTCTACCGCGTGATTGTCGATGGAGGTGAGCCTTCGTGGGGAAAAGTGATGGTGCTTCAATGACCCTTCGACTCCGTTCGTCTCGACAAGAAACGTCGGGACTCACTGCGCAAAGGGGGACGATAACTGCGTTGTCAATCTGTTGTTGTCTTCTTAGTTTGTTCTCCTCAATTGCTGTTGCACAGATTGGTGGTAAGGCCGGGGCTTTCAGCAGACTTGGTTTCGGGGCACGCGGTATGGGAATGGCTAATGCTCTTACCGCAGTAACATCCGGTGAGATAGTCGGATATTACAATCCTGCCGTCTTGCCGTGGGCCGAGCATCGCTATGCAGCCGCAACGTTCGGTATCCTTGCCTTCGACAGAACGCTCAACTTCATCAGCTACAGTCAGCCAGTGAAACCAAACGCCGGAATATCGGCGGGGATCATCAACTCAGGCGTAAGTGATATTGATGGCCGGGATTCTGACGGCGAGCCGACCGGTCCGCTGCGAACATCGGAGAACCAGGTCTTTCTTGCATTCTCGGCACGACTTCAGAGTGGATTTAGTGTCGGGATTAATATCAAATTCTATCATCATCATCTCTACACAGATGTTACCGCAACAAAGGTGGGACTCGATTTTGGGGCGTTGGTTCCAATTGGGGAGTCGCTCACACTCGGCGCAACCGTTCGCGATATTAACTCGGAATACAAGTGGGATACCTCAAAGCTGTATGGCCAGCGTGGAACGACAACCACCGATCGGTTCCCCCTCCTCTATACAGTCGGTGCCGCGTACAAACTTCCGGATACGCTCGGCCTCGTCTCCTTCGATATCGAAGCCAGTGATCAGAAGACGTTGATCGCACGTGTTGGCATTGAGTACCCACTGATCAAGGAGATTACTCTGCGGGGAGGGATCGACCGGATTGACTTGAAAGAGAAGGGGAATGGAGTGAGGCCAACATTTGGGTTCACGGCACGCACGGGTTTCGATGCGTGGTCGCCTGCCGTCCATTACGCGTTCATCATCGAGCCGTTCGCATCCTCTGCGATGCATATTATTTCCCTCTCAGTTACCTTTTGAAACAAGATGCATTTCAGATCCATAACACTAATCCTTGTTGCGTTGCTCAACTTCGTCGTACGCGATGAAATGTATGGACAGGCAGGGAAGGCAGGACTTTCATTCCTGAAGCTCGGAATCTCAGGACGTGGAATTTCCATGGGCGATGCCATGAGCGCACATGTAACGGGGGCCGCAGCGACGCACTACAATCCGGCAGGAGTGTTAGTAGGAACCACTCCCGCACAACTCATGATCATGCACAAAGAATGGATACAGGACACTCGAACAGAATTCCTCGGTGCCAGTGCCCGTTTGGGTGAGACCGACGCAATTGGAATCTCGCTGAACAGCACAACGGTATCCGACATTGAGATCAGAACTCGCCCCGGAACGCCTGAAGGGACATTCACTGCGCGGAACTACTCGCTCGGCGCATCGTATGCCCGGCAATTCTCCGACGATCTTCAAATAGGCATCACCGCGAAGTTCCTTCACGAAAAAATCCTGATCGACGAGGCGTCCGGCTTCGGCTTTGATGTTGGCGTCCAATACAAAACTACCATCAGCAATCTGAGCATAGGGGTTGTCGTGTCGAACCTCGGCAGCATGAGTGCACTCCGTAACGTAAAGACGAAGCTGCCAACTCTCACGCGCATCGGCTCTGCTTACTCAACTGACATAGAAGAGATTTCTTCGCAGCTCACTGTCGCCACCGATTTTCTTCACATCTTCCCTGGTGCGCGGTCTTATCTCAACTCAGGGGCAGAATTGGTGTTCGACAATATCGTCGCCGCTCGTGCGGGGTATCAGTTTGGTTCAAAGGGAAGGGGCTTCACCGCCGGCGTAGGAGTCCAGCATGGCATTATTGCACTTGACTACGCGTACTCTCCCCTTTCACTTGATCTGGGGAATTCACATACCGTGTCTGTTTCGCTGAATCTGTAATGAGGAATTTGTAAATGAGATTGTCAGTTCTGTTTGTCGGGATGTGGCTGGTTCTACTAACAATTGTGTCACCAGCCGGAGAGAAAGAAGATCTGAAATGGAGAACCTTCAACCAGGGAGTTAATGAGGCAAAGAAAAAGCAGAAGAAGGTGTTGATCGACGTGTACACTGATTGGTGCGGGTGGTGCAAGAGAATGGATGTCCAAACGTATGCCGACAAGTCAGTTGCAAGCTACCTGAACGAGAAATATGTTGTCATAAAGCTGAATGCGGAGTCGAACAAGAAACTGAGCTACAAAGGAAATGAGTATACGGAGGCGGAACTTTCAGCCGC
>JACQVJ010000090.1 GCA_016209805.1 Ignavibacteriota bacterium | reverse complement strand
GTACTGCTCGAAGTCGGCCGGAAGCTCCACCTGTGGCGACTCCAGCAACTTAATATTTCCTACCCCCGAAAGCGACACCTTCAGGCTGATAGGTTCATTGGTTTTGCCCGTTTTCTTGTCAACCGTTGTGCTCATCGTAAATCGACCCACAGCCCCTCTGAAACCTAACGGTGCACCTGCTGGAAGCGGGTCGACTTTGATCTTGATGGCGTTACTCTTCACTGCATAGTTCACATTTCTTCCAAAGGGATCTCGGAAGAATGCATCGAAGGGGTCACTCGGCCGGGCGTCCTGGATTTGCACTGTCGTCTGGACTTCCATCGGACTGATCTCGAGAGTCCCTGATTGTGTAGGAAACAGCGCAACGCGTTTTATAATGCCGACCCGGTATTGCCGGCCATCCACTGTCTCATTTGACAAGGCAACATTCTTTGGCGTCTCGACATCTTCACCCCAGAAGCCAGTGAACGCTGGATTCTTGCTCACGGTGTAATTGGAAACGGAAACACGAGTGTAAAGCTTGAACGTCAGGTTAATTTGCTCCCCTTGAATCACGTGAGACTTGTCGACTGTCGCCCGAAGAAACAGGTTATCTCCAATGTTCGCGCCGACGTCGCTTTTTGCAGTCGGTGGTTGCTGCTGAGGGCGACTCGAGCCCTTCACTACCTCGATTGTCACTGGATTCGTAGCGTAGACTTTCCCACCCGCTTCAATCGACGCTGGACCGATTGCGAATTTGCCCACGTCTTTTGATTGAAGAGTATACGTGTAGGACACCGACGACGTAACAACGCCGTTGATGAATTGCATGCTGGTAGATTGATTCGGCCCTCCCATGATATGGAAATTGTTAAGATCGGGAAGCTTGAGATTCTTGCCCCCGCTCATTCCCGCATTTGTCAGAACAAGCCTCAACGTGAACTGTTCTCCGAGTGCAACAGTGTTCCGGTCAACGCTCGCTTCGAACGATATATCCTGAGCGTTGAGAGTTCCGCTTAGAACAAACATCGCAAGAATGGCAATCAACTGGTAGGTTATAAATCCGTTCATCGTTATCACCAATCCTTGTCTGTTTTTGTTCTTACACCCTGTCGCACACGCAACTTCTTCTGCACATCCTTCTCACTGTTCTTCAACACATCCAGAATACGCTGTGCATCTTCCTTCGACATTGTCTTCTGTTGCTGCGCCTGTTGTTGCCTTTGTTGGTCCTGCCCCTGTTGCTTCTGGTTCTGTTGGTCTCGCTGTTGTTTCTGCTTATCCTGATCACGTTGTTGATCTTTGTTCTTGTCCTGTTTCTTGTCGCTTTTCTTCTGTTGTTGCTGCTGTTTCAGCTTCTCAAGCGCATAGGACAGGTTGTATTTTGCATCATGATCGTGAGGATTGATCTTGAGAGACTCGATGTACGACTTCACAGCATCCTGATACTTCTGCTCTTTGAGGTATGAGTTACCAATATTGTAGTGTGCGTATGCCTGAGTCTCCGGTGACTCGGTTTTGATCGACGCGGCCTCATACTTCTTGACTGATTCATCAAACTTTCCCTGTTTGTGTAATGAGTTCCCAAGGTTGAAATGTCCCTGTACAAGTGCCGGCTCCTTCTCAATCGCCTTCCGATAGTTGACTTCGGCGTCCGTGAACCTCTCCCCCTCGTAGAGATCATTCCCCTCATTGACGAGCGAACGCACTGACTGCGAAAGGGCACAGGCACCAGGCGAAACAACGAGGGCAATGATTACCAGGATCGGTTTCAAATCTGCACACCCTCCTCTCTCCGTAACGGATTCCACCGGGCAATCCAACGGATGCGTTTTTCTGATATGAGAAGTTCGATCACAAGCAGGAGCAACGCCGCCACCACGAAGTACTGGAACCGATCTTCGAAATCGGTGAATTGTTTTACACCGAACTCCCGTTTCTGTAACGCGTTGATGCTGTTGTAGATTTCGTCCAACTCATCTTGCGTATTCGTGCCGCGGTAGTAACCGCCGTCGCCGATGGCGGCAATCTTTTCCAGCGAGACTTCATCAAGTCTTGTCACGACGACACTCCCCCCGCGGTCACGTTTGAAGTCGACTTGCTGTCCAGCAGAATTGTAGATCGGGATTGGTGCTCCGGTCGGCGAGCCCATTCCCACGGTGTACAAGCGCAACCCCTTTTTTGCAGCATCCTCGGCAGCGTCAAAGGCATTCCCTTCGGTATTCTCCCCGTCAGTCATTATAACAATGACCTTGGACGACGGTTCCTCAAAGTCGAATGAATCCAGAGCACGTTCAATTGCCGCGCCAATGGAAGTCCCCGGGTTGGGGACGACGTCGACATCCACAACATCGAGGAACAACTTCGCTGCACTGTAGTCGGTTGTCAAAGGAAACTGGGTATACGCTTCGCCTGCAAACACCACAAGTCCAATTCTGTCTCCGGTGAGGCGATCGATCAGGTTGCGGATTTCCAGCTTTGCTTTCTCCAGCCTGTTCGGTTTCAGGTCTTCGGCCTTCATGCTCAGTGATACATCAAGCGCAATAAAAAGATCAACCCCTTCCTGCTTCACTTCCTGCATCCGCGTGCCAATCTGAGGATTTGCGAGGCCCACAACAAGCAGGACAATAGCGGCAACGAAAAAGACAAACTTCACGATCCGTTTCACCCTGCTTGCTGATTCAGCAAGGCGGTCAAGAATGTTGACGCTGGCGAATCTCGACAACGCGCTTGTGCGCGCCCGGGCAAGAAACCAGTACAGTACGATGACAACCGGAATGAGCAGTAGCAAATACAGGTACTCTTCGTGTGCGAAGCGGATCATCTACGGGAGCTTTCTGAGATACGTGTTTGAGAGTCCGAATTCTGCCAGCAACAGTGCAATTCCAAATCCCACCCAGCCATAAAACAATTCCGTATACGAGCGATATGCCTTTACTTCGACGCGCGTCTTCTCCAACTCATCGATCTCCGCATAGATTTGCCGGAGGCTTCTGTTGTTTGTCGCACGGAAGTACTGTCCCCCCGTCATGACTGCGATCTTCTGCAGGGTCTTTTCATCCACATCGACGGGCACATTCTGGTACCGCGTGCCAAAGGGTGTCTGCACGGGATACGGCGCCTGACCGATGGTCCCAACTCCTATGGTGTAGATCCGGATCGCAAACGGCTGTGCAATCTGCGTCGCCGTGACCGGGTCGATTTCCCCGCGATTGTTCACGCCGTCGGTCAGAAGAATGAT
>JACQVJ010000083.1 GCA_016209805.1 Ignavibacteriota bacterium | reverse complement strand
GCGTAGAATTTTCCGTACTGCCCGGTGAAGTCTTCATGGTGGAGATGGAGCCAGTCATATTCCGGAAGCTTGTCCGCCATTACCTCATCGTCCCACACTTTGTCATAGGAAATCTCTGCGAACTCAAGCGCCAGGGTAACGGCATCATCCCACGGATGAAAGCCCGGTGGGACATACACGGCCACCTTCGGCGCTTTCTCCAGACGAACAACGTCCATGTTGTTGTCTTCACGCTGGACCTCAGCATAGATCTGCGCCGCCTCGGCCGGAGTGACCTGTGTGAACAACACACCACGGACTCGGCACTCTGTTGCAACAATGTCGTACGCGTCCATCATGAACGAGCCGCCCTTGAAGTTCAGCAGCCAATCGATCTCAAGTCCCTTCGTGAGAGCCCAATATGCGATGCCGTAGGCTTTCAGGTGATCCGTTTGTGCAAGGTCCATCGGAATCAACAGTTTCGATTGCGCATGGACCTGTATCTCACTCACCAGCGATATCAGCAAGCATAATCGCCTCACCTTATCCCCTCCTCGTCAATGTTGATTGAAGCATTCGGTCTCTCTCATTTCAGGAATCTCTCAAAGTGAGTCGCCCCTCAATTCACGAATTCGTTTCCGGGCTATTGCAGCAAGAATCGACTGCGGGTAATCGGCAAGCAGCTTCTCGTATGCCGCAATGGCCCTGACATTGTCGCTCATCCGGAAGGCGTAAAGCTCAGCAATATTGAACTGCGCTTTGTCCAGCGCGATGCTGCTTTCTTTGAATTCGGTGAGCAGCCGTTCGTACGATGAAATTGCATCCATGTAGCGACGCGTGTATGTTTGCAGCACGGCGACTTTCATCAGGGCATCGTCCACAAGCAACGCGTGTGGATACTGCTCGATCAGGCGCGAAAATATCGCTATCGCTTCTGCATTCTTTCGCTGACGGGCCACGAAGTCTGCACGGGCGAACTCCTTGAGCGCGGCTTCGGAGGTGGTGCGGTTTTCTTGCAGGAATGAATGCAACAGGAGTGCGTCGTTTGTGAAATCTGCCTTCAAATTGTTGCTGATTCCTTCGAGGAGATCGATCGCTTCATTGAACTTCCCGTTGAAGTAATGCAGCTCGGCCTGACGGTAGCTTGCTTCGTCCTGCTGATCGGGTGTTGCGTTCGGAGCATTGATGACACTCTGAAACCTCAACGCTGCCTGCTCAATATCACCCTTTGCAGTAAGAACCTCACCGATTTTGATTCCCACTGCAAAGTGGACAGGAGTTTTCCCCGGCAGATCGCGCCCAACACTCTCGAACGACGTGAGCGCTGCATCAAGGTCAAAAAACTTTACCAGCTGAATCGCGCCGATCTGGTAATACGACTTTGCCGAAAACTCTGTGTTCGGATATTCCTGTATAATCTGCCGGAAATAGTCGATCGCACCAGCATAGCGGGCCTGCGTCTCACCGACCGGACCCTCCGCCAGGGTCCGATCCCCGGAGGGTGGAGCAAATTCCTGCAGTGTATCGGAGAGAATGCTGAGCTCCTTCAGTGCACTGGCATATCCATACTTCGCATAGGGCATACGGGGAGAAGAAACAGGTGTCGCAATGGCAGCTCGGTACGCTTTCGCAGCAACTTCGAATGCCTGCTCTTTGTACGCCCGCTCGGCAAACGCATACAGCTCGCCTCCCTGTGCACTCGACAGCTTGTCTATCGTCTTGTATACTTCGAAACCTTGATCAAAGTCCTTCCCTTCGAGGTACAGCCACCCCATCAATCTGTACATATTCAGATCGTCAGCCCGTTTCAACTCGGTGCGTAGTTCTTCGAGCGAGGCAGCACGCGCTTCCTCCTTTCCGGTGAAGGTTGACATTCTGCTTTGCACAAGTCCAAGTTGGCCGGGATTCTGCTTCAGCCACCTTACATACTCGCGTGTCGCACCCGCATAGTCCATTGAAACGGCAAGCACCTGAGCAAGATCAAGTGTGAACAGGTTCGGATCACTGCAGGCAACTCTCGCCTGGCGGTACAGTTCCGCCGTGCGATCAAGAAGCCGGTTTTCAATAAGTACATTGGCGATGACTCGATACGCACCGGCATTCGCAGGATCGACTGCAATTGCTCGTTCCCAGGTTGCTGTTGCCTCCTTCTCCCGACCCGACTGATACAATGCGCCGCCAAGGGAACCAATCAAATTCACGTCGGTAGGACGGCCAATCAATCGATTCTGAAGAAGGGTTATTACTTCGTCGTAGCGCTTGAGAAGCAGGTACGTCCGGCGGAGTGAATCGAAGTAGACTATGTTGTCAGGATCAGCAAAATGCAGCTCGCGATAGAGTTTGATTGCATTCTCATAGTCACCTCCCTGCTCATACCCTTGTGCGAGCCGGAACTTTGTGGTGGCTTCAGGAGATTGGGCGAAGGCAGTGAAGCCCACCAGCAGAATGAGGATGCCAAGAACGAATCTATCCATTGATCAATTATTAGCCGCAACCGTTCACAGAAATTCGGTTGACAAAACCAATATAACAAAAATCGACATATTTCACGCTCTCTCCTTTTTCATCGTTGGGGGATCGACCTTGCGAAGCACTATTGATTTCCGTACCTTGACAGGTGAAGAAGTAGAAACATCGCCGCGCTGAGCACAACCGGCTCAATGGGGAGGAGCGCGCTGGGGGTGTTGGAGACATCCTCAACCATTCTGTGTTACCTACCTTATCGCGCGCCGAAATCTCGATTGCCGCAAGAACAAAGCCCTGCCGATTCAAGCTGTTCGGCAAGCGTGGTGGAGTGGCACCAGTGAAACAGTGACGCAATAATGACACAGCCGGCACACACGATTCCACCAACATCAAACGGTATTGAAGAATCCGGTGAGGCATCTACCCGATGTCATGTTCGGATTATCACAAGCAATGCTGAGTTCGACGCTCTGGAAGGTGAGTGGAATAGACTTATTGAGAATGCTGATATCACCATTTACCAAACTTTCGAGTGGCTCCGGTCGTGGTGGGAATACCATCAAACGCCATCGTATCGACTTCACATACTTCTCTTCACCGCCGAGAAACGAACAATTGCAATTGCTCCGCTCTTTATCGAGGAAATAGGAATCTCCGGTGTGCGGTTTGCAGCTCGACTTCGTTTCATCGGGGCTGGACTTTCCGATTACGTTGATATTATCATCTTGCCTGATTACCAACCCCTGGTTCTCAAAACTTTTGCACTGTTTCTCCAATCAACGGTTGGTACTTGGGACGTCTTGGAT
>JACQVJ010000084.1 GCA_016209805.1 Ignavibacteriota bacterium | reverse complement strand
GCCAGACCCAAACCCGTTCCCTTCTGCCCCTTCGTTGTGAAGAACGGCTCGAAGATCTTCCCCAAATGTTCTTCGGGAATGCCTGCGCCAGTGTCCGAGATGGTTAGTTCAACGTACTCTCGCTTGCCATCGGCGTCCATCACATCCCATCGCTGCCACTCACAGTCTTTTCGCGCACACGCCCTGAATTTCCCCTCCGGTGGAACTTCAAACGCGAATGTCGAGGCTGTGCACTGTGGACACTTCACGTCACGCTCAAGAAGAGACGAGCCGCAGTGAGGGCAGGCCACTTCGACTTCTCGCGCTGTCGGCACCGGATAGCCGTACTCGTGCCGCCGCTTACCATACACCGGATCAAGGTGGATGAAGCCTTCATTGCCATTCCACCTGGATTTGACTCTGATTGATGGCAAGCCGTCAATCTTGAACTCTTCATCCATCAAGTCATGTCGCTTGGGACAGAGTGCTTTTCTGATTCGAGCAACTCCATGAGGGGGGAGTGCGGAAATCTTCGTGCCGAGAGTGATGACGCCGTTGTTGTCTCCAATCGCGTCGGCCGCGTTCACAAGCAAGTTCGTGAACACCTGCTGCATTTGATTAGCGTCCAGAGTGACATCCGGAAGCTTCTCATCAAAGTGTCGGATAATTTTGATCCCTTGAAGTGCGGGCAGCTTCTCCACGACGCCAATGGCCCGCTCGACGATTTCGTTGATGTTCGCAGCCGATTTCTTGGGAACAGATTGCCTCGCAAAGTCTAACAGGCTCTTCACGATATCTCGGCTTCGAGTTGTCTCACGCACGATCACCTCGAGATCGGCACGCAACGCCGAGTCGTCCTTCGTTCTGTTGAGGAGGAAGGAACTGTACGTGAGAACGCCCGTCAACGGGTTGTTCAACTCGTGAGCAACGCCCGCCGCCAGTCGACCGAGTGAAGCCATCTTGTCGGATTGAAACAGTTGGAGGCGCGCCTCGGAGAGTTTCTGCGTCATCGTATTGAACGAGCGTGCCAGCATACCCAACTCGTTGTCCCCCATGGCCCCGATTCTGTAACTCAGATTTCCGCTCCCTACCTGCTGCGTTGCAGTCACAAGTGCATGAACAGGAACAACCACCCATCGCCGAACAAAGAAGATGATGATGAGGCTGACACCAAAGATCGCAGCCAGAGCAAAGACAGCAAGTTCGACCTGGCTCATGGCGATTTTGCGGTCAATGTCGGCAAGAGAGTACGTCACGTCAAGGACACCAAGGACCGACTGCTGCTTGCTGTGTGCGTGACAGCTCCCTTGCCAGCATGAAGGCTCGTTGTAGATCGGCGCAATGACCGCAAGAATTCTTGACGAGTCGGGATGGACACGGAAGATCCTCGTGCGATCCACGTCGGGAAGTCTCTCTAAGGGGCGATCTGCTGCGTGGCATTTGTAGCAGCTCTCCGCATTTTTGTCCACAACGTGTCCGATGTTCTCCTGCTTGGAGGAGTAGATGATCACTCCCTCCTTGTTGAACACGCGTACTTCGTGGATCGCCGGATCCGTACCCACGTCATTGATGATCTTGTGTACCTGTTCCCGCTGGTTCACTAACATGCCGTATCGTGTGCTCTTTCTAACGGTCTCGCTAAGCTGATTTGCATGCCGTTCCACTTCATCGAGAAGCATCGAACGCTGCGTACGAATACTGAAGTAGGAGTAAACACCAATGATTACGATGGCGGTAACGCCTACAACAACGATCAAACGAAAGCCGAGTTTTCGGAACACGTTCGCGTACACAGCTATTTTCCTCTTACTGCGGCAAGACGCTTCACGCGCTTGCCGGGTGACTTCTGTGGATAGGTGTACTGTTCGTGGCACGCCTCGCACGAAGGCTTTGCCACAAAGCGATCATCCGTATGGCAAACATCGCACGTGAGTTCCGCATGATTCTGATCCAGCACAAGGCCTGTCACGGCATGCCTGAAATTTTCAGGCGTCCATGCTTTGTGGCATGTGGCGCACGAACCTGAAAGATCGGTAAAGACATTCTTCTTGGTGTGGCAGCGATTGCAATCCAGCTGTTCATGATATTGCCGCAACGGCCAGCCGGACCGGCGCTGGTGATTGAAGCCCGGCTTTGGTTCGGCACCGTGGCAGCGGTCGCACTGCTCATTCACGTTGTGGCAGCGTTCGCATGATTGGTGTCCGAGGCTTGCCGCCACCGGTTGTGCGGATGCGCTCTTACCTTTCTCGTGACAGCGGATGCAGCTCTCACTCGTGTGGCAGTCGGCGCATTCCAAACCAAAGAGATCGACGTGCTCGTTGTGAGAGAATGTTACAAGTCGGCCTTCGTCGTAGCCGGTTTCCCGAACAAGTCGTGCCGGCTTTGTAACAACCGGGTGTCGACGTTCGCGAGCTTGCTCTTTACCTTCTTGAACTACAACCGCGCCAGCCTCACCCCGCAATGCGTGGCAACTTCGGCAGCCGGTATCATTACTCCATCGCTTGTGGCAATCGAGGCACTGCTGGTGATACGCGCCTTTGAGATCGGGCCTTCCGAGATTCGTGCGCATTCTGCTTACTTCGTGGCACTCGCTGCACCCTAACACGCGGCCCGGCGGATTGTAGTGATGGCACATCGTGCAGCCGCCCGCCATCTCCGACATTTCCGCGTGCGCTTTGTGCGTGAACCTCACCGGCGCGTACAAGCTTGCAGTGTCGGATAATGTATTCATCCTGATGACATCAGGACCTTCCTCAGCCGAATGTCGCACGGTTGCCATCAGCGTACGCGGGCAACTCCTGACGCTGGGACTTTCCTTTGTCGGCACTTCGCTGGTGTGGCATGTCGTGCAGGACATTCCCGGCACAACATGCGAGCGCTTGTCCACCCCCTGGCCGTGTGCCACCATGACGACACAAACTCCGAGGATTGCAGCAAGGATCGTTCTCATGACCGGCCTCCTCGAATTGCATACTTGGCCCTCGCTGCGGGAGTAACCTTCGCTATGCTGATAACAGCGAATGTCCTCACATAAAAGCGATACAGAAGGACGAGAATTGAAACAAAGCCAACCGTAACCGAGATCTCCCCAATCGATGGGAAGTACGCTTTCACCGCGTACGGTGGGTTGTAGGCCACCACGAATGTGTTAATCCTGTTTAGCAGAACTCCGAACACGACAAGGCAAGAAGCAACAAAGAGCCACAAGCGGGACCGAACCACAACTTCGGACAGAAACATGCGCAACGGAATCGCCACACCGACCACGATCTCGATGGTGAACATGACACTGGCCGTGTTCACTTCCGTCAGGTACATGAAGCTCTCGCGAATCACCATATCACCAATTTTGAAGGCGAGATAAATGCTCAACAGTGGAGCCATGAAAGACCCGAGACGAGAAAGCACGTCCATCTCCGGCTTCAGTCCGAATGATCGTGAAGCAATCATTGACTCGAATATCACCATGGGATAGCCAACGGAGACAGCAGACAACAAGAAGAGGAGCGGCAAGATTGGGGTTTGCCACAACGGATGGACTTTTGGTCCGGCGATGATCATCAAAGTCCCAAGAGAAGATTGGTGCAGGGTGGAGAGGACTACTCCTGCGATGATGAAGATGAACATCGTCTTTGAGAGTCCACGGTCAAGAGCGCGCAGCAACGCTTCAAGAGGCTTGTTGAGCCGCGCAAAGACCCCCTTCAGGGTGATCCGGCCAATAAAGCGTTCCGCAACGATGGGCAGAAATTCGATATACAGAACCATCATGTAGATCATCACGCACATGCCCACTTCGAACAGCGCTGAAGTGCCGTTCCACATGATGAGCGGATGCCAGATGTAGTACCATCGTCCGAGATCAATGCAGACGGCGAGCGCAGCGAAGGTGTAGCCCAACATCGCCGTCAACAGCGCTGGGCGAACGACGATGTGGTATTCCTCCCTATGCATCACGTGACCTAGAGCTGCGGTCGTGAATCCACCGGCGGCAAGAGCGACCCCTGCCGCCACATCAATGGCGATCCAGATTCCCCAGGGATACTGATTGCTCAAGTTTGTCACGCTCCCGATGCCAAAGAGGAATCGCCCCAAAAGAAACCCAAGGCCATTCACGGCAAGAACAAGCAGAACAATAACCCCGGGAGTGAAAAACCCTTTTGTCATCGGTTGCGGTTTGTGTACTGAATTCATTTGAGTTCCTCATGTTCAGATTCTTTCCCGCGCCGTGTTACCCACATGACACCTCCCAACATAGCGTACAACAGCACAGGGGGAATGAAGTATGCAAAGATTCCGTGCTGAATAGACTCCGATGTTCCCGGCATGGCATGAGTGCCGACATTCGGAAGGCCGAGACCTGCGAAGTCCCTGCTTGCTAAATACATCCACGAAGTCCCACCGGCTTCGGTTTCTCCGTAAATGTGGTGAACGTATTTCTCTGGAGCGCGCCGTATCCGTTCCCTCGCAACCTTGATAAGTTCTGTTCGAGGGCCGTAGGTAAGCGCTTCAACAGGACACATCTCAACACACGCCGGCAGTTTCCCCTCTTGAGTTCGTGAGAAACAGAAATCACACTTGACGACGTCAGGGCGCAGCGCTTCTCCGAATTCGAACGCGGGAATCTGGAAGGGACATGCAACCATGCAGTAGCGACAACCGATGCACTTGTTTGTGTCCCAGACGACGGAGCCGTTTTCCTCTTTCGTGAACGCACCCACGATGCACGCAGAGACACAGGAAGGATGATCGCAATGCATGCATTGCACTTTCGTGTAGACCGGAGTTCCGTTGCTCTCTTCCTGACGGTGTTCATTCACAACCGTTACAGACTCATGGTCTGGCCTTCGCGACGTCTGATAGACGGATCGGTCCTCATATTCGGCAAGCGGTTGCGTCGACCGTCCGTGCGCCACCTTGCATGCCCATTCGCATGACCGGCACCCGACACACACAGTCGTGTCAACCAAGACACCCATGCGATCAGGTGAGAGGATATTCTTGGGTCCTGCCTTCGCGGGATGAAGTGAAGATGACGCAACAGCAGTTCCAATCAAAGCGCTGGTCTTCAGAAAGTCTCGTCGTGTTTTCTTCTTCATGATATTACAATACTCCCCTTTGGATTTAGCGTTTTCTTGCGACCGAAGATCGGAGAACGATTCAGAGCCATTTGCTCGATGACTCAATGGCTGTTCGGTTCAACCAAGAAGAACTCCTTCGCCACTTTCTTCCACTCATCGTCCGAACATCGATCAGCAAGATTGTCCAGCAACATGCCGCCATCTTGATACATCAATGCCGGTGTGCCCGAGAAGAGCCAAATGAGTTGGGCCTTCGCATCCTCCTGCCACTGCTGCACTGCTTTGCCACTGAGAAGATTCGTCAGTTGTGAAGACAGCTTTCTCGGCTTGATTCTCATCAACCATCCATCGCCATAAGGTGACACGTTAACGAGAGAGGGATTATGCAAAACCATCTCGTTCTTTTGTACCACCCAACCGCTAACAGGACTGACGAGCGACACGAGCCGGTGGCCGTGCCACACCTGCCAGCCTATTCCTCCTTGTTTTACCCTTCGCAGAAGGCGCGGCAATTTCACTTCGTCGATCGTTCCAATCAACGACTGAGCAAAGTCATCAACGCCCACGAGCACGTCGCCGTTTTCCGTTAGGCGCGTCCAGGTATGACCG
>JACQVJ010000080.1 GCA_016209805.1 Ignavibacteriota bacterium | reverse complement strand
CTCTGTATCGGACCACTCGTAAGCACCATGTAAGGGGTCGGTTCACCACCGGCTCCGACGGGTTCAGCGATCACGTTGAGCTTGGTGAATGTCTTCGGTGGAGCATACGTCATTCCGAGAACAAACGCCGAATCCCGCGCAAGTGTATCCAGACAGTTGAAGAAGTGTCCATCGGGGTTCCTTCGAATCGCTTGAAGGTCAGAGAGGATTGCCAATCTTGTCCCTTCCGGCTCCCTCACTTCCAGACTCGTGAGTTTTAACAGAAAGATATTCAACTGACCGAACGGTATCAGGTCGGTCCTGTTGTTCTTCACGGCGAGCCTAACCTCGAGGACACCGGGAAGAGGCGAACCATAGTCATACTGTTGGCAGGAGATCGAAGACAAGAAAAGAGAGGCCAGGAAAACAACAGCAGCAATGGGACGCTTTGCAGAAGCAGTTCTCATGATGACTCTTTAACAAATAATTGAGTGAATAGGGAAACCTAAAAGATAGTAGTATGCGAAGAGCAAGTGTCAGCGCCCGCACACAGCATCAGAATAGAATTGCTAATATTATGATCAGAGACCAACCAGTACGACCCTTGTATGTTGCTAACCCTTGTTCAGCGAATGACCAGTTCGAAGCTGGGCAGCGTAGGTCAGATTGAGGATGGTGTGAGCATCAAGTAAAAAACCATGCTGTTTGAATGTAGTAAAAGCGGCTGCATTTGTCAAGAAAAACTTGCAAGGCATTCTACAAATCCATGCCGTAGACAGAGATCACAAAACATTCTTCATGCGCGCTCGCCAGCGATGGAGCTGTCTTTCGACCTCTTTTCCCGACGTGCCTCCTACCGAGACCTTCGCATGAACACTTTTTCGTGGCGTGAAGAGTCCGAAGACATCCGCACCAAATTTTGATGAGAACCTCTTATACACCGACAGGGAAAGCTGATTAAGGGACTTGCTTTGTCTCAGACATTCCTGAACAATCTTGCCAACCACGCTATGGGCTCTTCTGAAAGAAATTCCCTTGGCCACAAGATAATCAACCAAATCGGTAGCCAGGGTTAGATCACCCTCCAGTTCTGTTTCGAATCGCGTCGCATCGAATCTCGTGTGGTTCAGGAGTTCAGCGGCGATTGCAAGGGAATACCTTGTTGTCCGGACCGCATCAAAGAGTGGCTCTTTGTTCTCCTGAAGGTCTCGGTTGTATGCGAGCGGCAATCCCTTCATGATGGTAAGAAGAGCAATCAAGTCACCATAGACACGCCCGACCTTCCCGCGAAGCAACTCGGCAATGTCGGGATTCTTTTTCTGAGGCATCAAGCTGCTTCCCGTTGCAAAAGAATCGTCAATTCGGGCAAAGGAGAATTCATGCGAGTTCCAGAGGACCATCTCTTCTGCAAATCGACTCACATGCATCATGGTCAAAGCACAAGCCGACACACATTCTATTAGGACATCCCTGTCACTCACCGCATCGATGCTGTTTTCAACGACCCCGTCCATCTTCAGCTGTCGTGCAACGTGGTGCCTGTCAATCGGCAGCGACGTGCCAGCAAGTGCTGCTGCACCAAGCGGAGAACGATTTGCGCGGCCAACGCAATCCTGGAACCTCTCGGCGTCCCGGTCAAACATCTCAACATACGCCAGAAGATGATGCGCAAACAGAATAGGCTGGGCTCGCTGAAGATGTGTGTAACCAGGAACTATTGTCGAGCGGTGTTTCTCGGCTTGACTCAAAAAAACCGATTGGCAGTGCCGTATAAGTTTGATCAGACCGGCGATCTCCTCTCGGAGGTACAGTCGTTCGTCAAGCGCTATTTGGTCGTTACGACTCCGAGCTGTATGAAGTTTTCTCCCCGTTTCGCCAATCTTCTTGACAAGTCGCTCTTCAATGGCGGTGTGAATATCCTCATTGCGCCAATCGAGCTTCAACTTTCCGTTGGTGATCTCTTTCCTTATATGCTCGAGCCCGCGAATGATTTTTCGTTCGTCTGCGGCGCTGATGATCTTTTGTTTCCTCAACATCCTCACATGCGCTTTACTCCCATCGATATCAACATGGAATAGTACGCGGTCAAAATCCAACGAAGATGTGAACCTTAAAGCGCTGTCTGCAAGGGGCTTTCGGAAGCGGCTGTTCCAGAGGGGCATGATCTACCGTAATCTACTGCTTTCGTTTACCATTCGTATGTATGCTTCAGACACTTTATGAATCCTTGGGACGCACCATAGTCAAACTAATCTTCGGCGGTGTATGTCGCCAGCCCAGCAGGATGTTGCACTTCTTGCGTCATTGCGAGCCTCGCTCTTTAAGGCGAAGCAATCTCAATAATCGAATCCAACGCGAAAAGCGAGGTTGCCCAACTTCGTCGAGGCCTCGATTCTGCGACGCGGAATCGGGCTTCGGCACAAAACGCCTCGCAATGACTCAGGCGCTACCTTTTGGTCAGCCTCCTTCAGCCATCGACCATGACGGACGTGTCGAGGCCACCGGAATATGCTACAACGATTTTCTCCTAACGAGCTTCCGCATTTATTCATAACACAGCATGTGTGAATGAACGTGGTACCTTCACCGCCAATTCGAATATCCAAAATGGAATCACAGATGTCAAGGATCGTGGTAGATGACTCATTCAGGCTTCGAGATTCTCATTGATTCTGATTCGAAATCACAGTACCTTGAGTTCGCCGGTCAACGATCTTCGGGGCGAAGCGCAGCCCGGCTAGCGCGCTTGGTTCGGGACCAAGAGGTCGG
>JACQVJ010000078.1 GCA_016209805.1 Ignavibacteriota bacterium | reverse complement strand
TTGAACGGGTTGGGATAGTTCTGGTGCAGCGCAAACGCGGTTGGCGTGGCTGTTTCCGCCTGGTGTACGCTTGTCGTCGGTTGAGTGGTGCGGAAAACCCCCGCGTAACTCGTGCCTGCGTAGAGGAACCCTCCAGCGTCGAGTGAGAGTGATTCAATATCATCAGTCGTCAACCCATCGTTGAACGGCAGCCACTCGCTGCCATGATCTGTGGAGTAATACACTCCCTCGCCATATGTTCCTGCATAGATGGTTCCTTCCGCTTTGACGAGCAACGATGAGACAGGACTTGGAGGCAAACCGGTAGATGATGGTGCCCACGAGGTTCCGTTGTCGGTTGAACGTAGTATGTCGCCGCTGAGGAAATTGGATGACCATGTTCCGGCCATTATGTGACCCTGAGCGTTCACTGCAAGAGTCCTGACACCGTAGCTGGATGAATCGCGTAAAACCTCGGTCCATGTAGCACCATTGTCAGTTGACCTAAAGATAAGCGCGGGTTCAGTGCTTTGGATCCTTCCACTCACGAAGAAAGCTCCCGTGGAGGTCTGCAGAAGAGAATGGGCCTCCATAATCGAGACGTTGCCAAACTGAGTCCACGTCCCACCCCCGTCCGTAGATCGATATACGATTCCGAATCTGGCTGCGAAGATGTGGTTCTCAGAGTTAACGATCAGCCTGGAACCTCCCCCTACAAGCACCGTGTCCCAGGTTTCTCCATGATTGGTGGAACGAATGACTCCGGCAGAGGATACTCCGGCAAGTATGTATCCTTCATGACTTATCACTAAGTTATTGAGACTCGTTGCGGGATTCTTCTGGTACACATGAACCCATGTTTGTCCCGCATCCGTTGAGCGGAAGACGCCGGTGTAATGCTCGCCGGCAAAGATATGCCCGCTTGTGTTGATCGCGATCGCATAGACTGAGGAGTTTATCAATCCACTGTTCGATGCAGACCATGATGCACCATCGTCAGTGGAACGAAATACGCCGGCATAGTAGGAATTGCCGACAAGCAGGATGTTCCCGGAAATCGCCTGGGCGGATTGCCACCATCGTCCCACAAGTCCGGTGGTAAGCTGCGTCCAACTCTCTCCCTCGTTTGTTGAACGAAAGATGCCGAGAGTTGTCGCTGCAAGGAGCGCACCGGTTGGTGACCTCACCACCGATTGGGCGGTTGCGGTACCGGCGGGGAATTGCGTCGGGACCCAGGAGTATCCGTTATCCGTCGAGCGGCGAATACCGTACAAGTACAGGCCAGCTACAATGTCCCCGCTTGCAGTAAGCGTCATCGCAGCCACTCCGCCTGATGAGCCTCCCAAACCCAGGTTCTGCGTCGACCAAGTCTCGCCGTTGTCGGTAGAGAGATAGACGATACCGCCGGAAATTGGTCCCGCCAGAAGGTCACCGAGGGCGTTCACTCCAATTGAGCGGATTGAAAGCTGGCTGATGCCGTTGTTGACAGGCGTCCACTCCTCCCCGTTGTTTGTCGACCTGAACACGCCGGATTGTGCTGTTCCGACAAAGAGCTCGCTCGCGCTACGTGCAAAGATTGCATGGATCGTTGAGTCAGTGAGACCATTGTTCACCGCCTCCCATGTTGCGCCGTTGTCACTTGAGCGGAATAGCCCATGTCCGGAAGTCCCGGTAAACACAAACTCACCGCCTTGCGTCGCGACCGCGAATATACGCACGTCCGCGAAGCCGGCATGCGCCCAGGTTACGCCCTGATCTGTCGAACGATAGACCCCATTGGTGGTACCTGAGAAGATGTAGCTCCCATGTTCGGCAAACGCTCTCACCGAGCCGCCGGGAGGTCCATTCAGTGACTGCCAGGAGTTGGTTTGAGACGGAGCGGGAGTGAGCGTCAGACCCGGCAGAGACAACATCATAGCGTAGATTCTCTTCATAGTGATCCTCTCCTGTGTTGTGTGTGTTACCGAAGCAGTACAAGTTTTTTCGTTTGCACGAGACTTCCAGCCTGGAGACGATACAGATAGACTCCGCTGGAGAGTCCTTCGGCATTCCATGTTAGTTCATATGTTCCGGGTTGCTTCACCTCATTCACCAGCGTCGCCACTTCGCGGCCAAGTACGTCGTACACCCTGAGCGATACAAACTCCAAACTGGGAACTGAAAACTGGAAACTTGTTTTCGGATTGAACGGGTTGGGGTAGTTCTGAAACAACTTGTACCCGCCCGGGCTCTCACCAAGCTTCTCGTCGGGAATATCCACTATCGTTCCGGTAACCAAACGATGGTTTGATTGGAACGAACTTCCTACTAAATAGCCCGTCTGACTCTCAATGGTGGCGAGTCCCGAATCGGCTTTCATAAGGACGTTGTAAAGTATTGAAGGATACAAAGGGTGGTCTCGCGGGCGAATTCGCGTTGTGCTTCCTGAATCAGGGTAAGCATATCTATAGATAAACGATGGTTCGACCAGATCACGACCAAATGGGACAACCGAGTTCCAGCAATCGTAATGATAGCTGTTTCTGTACAGTCGGTGCCTCCAGTCGTGCCGTTCGATCAGATCGAATGCAGTTGTGCGCACTGTAGGGTAACACGTATCGTACATCGGAGGCCAGTAATACAGTAGGCAGAACGTTCCTTCCACGTGTTCTTCTAGGAGCCAACGAGTTGAGTCGGTGGTATGCGTGGCCCCGAGCACTCTCAGACGCGCCGTACCAACCAAAGATGTACGAATACTTGAGAGATAATCATCATAAACCCAGCTGTAGTTGTACTCCCACTGGTTGCCGACCGAGAGCGGGAACATGTCTTCGAGCGAGTCCGCAACCGGGACGAATCCTCCCCCACCATCTGTCGTCCGCAAAATCACGCCACTGTCTCCGCATGCGAAGCCGACCTTATCATTGAGATAAAAGAAAACAGAACGAAGATTTGCCCGGGTCGGACTTTCCTGACGTCCCCACGATTCTCCACCATCGGTCGTCTTGAGAATAGTGCCATTGTCTCCAACCGCGTAGATGTGAGAGGTGTTGTTTACGGAGAATTCCGCGGATCGCAGGGTGGAGTTGGTGTTGGAGGAAAGCACTTGCCACGAGGCACCGAAGTCAGAACTCTTCAGAATCAGTCCTCCGCTTCCGACGACGTAGTTCAC
>JACQVJ010000081.1 GCA_016209805.1 Ignavibacteriota bacterium | reverse complement strand
TAAGTATGGATTGTCGGGAAACAGAGATAATAAAATCATTATAATGAAGCCTGACACTGCTCACGTGATCGTTAACGCTGGCAGCTACCTACGAACTTCCATCTTTCTCATTAAGGGTATGCCAAGCCGTATGTTTCTCATCCATGCAAATTACCCAACTGAATAAATGCACCGGTGCAAATGACCAAGCCCAATAAATCGCGGTTTCGTATGTTCTCGGGTTTGTTTTCGATGCAAACCCAGCCGGGTATGTATTGGGAAATCGCACAATCCATACCAGCGATGCTGGGAATATCACCTGCGGCCCAATGGGCCGATAGTGGCAAGGGATTTGCCACGATTATATGTTGTAGACCACGCCGCTTTCGGCGTAGAATTACATTAGATGCGGTTTCCAAAAGGGTAGAGCATCCCCTTGGGTCGCGACTGTGGGATCAATGCCCGGCTGTGAAGTGGGTTCATTATTGAGGGGGTGAGCGATATGAACAAAGAACAATTGGATTCCTTCGCGGCACTGCTGAGTCAGCAACGCCATCACTTCCTGCAAGAGTTTCGCAGAGCGGAACAGTGTAATTCGCTTAGAATATCGGCGTTGTCTTGCGTCGAAATTTCACGTGGCGGAACAATCGTTGCGTATTCTACGGACACAGAATCGTTACCGCGTGTCTCATGAGGGGTGAAAGGAGCAGCTATGAGAACAGTACCAAACAAGTGTCGCTTTAAGCTGCGCAAGTATGTCCTATCGCCGATCGTGGCGCTGATTCTGGGCGGTATGGTCTCGGGGTGCGCATTTACCAATATTTCGGTAACGCTTCCAACGCAGCCTACTTCAGGCTATTCGGGTGGTGATGATCGTCTGATAACGGTCATGAAGTTTATCGATCAAAGGGAAATCAAAGACCGCATTGGCATGCAAAAGAACGGTTATGGAATGGATACGGCAAACGCCATTGCGGATCAAAGCGTCGACGCGTGGCTATCGGCTCGACTGGCAGATGAATTGAAAGCAGTTGGATTCCAAGTGGTTGGCGATGGCGGGCAGCCCAAAGCGATTAAGCTCCAAGGCTATCTTTTGAAATTGTTCGCGGAGCCCGTGCAACAATGGACCACCGTGGATGTGGAGACCGATCTTGACGTCCGTATAAAGCTGAGTCGGCCGGAGGAGCTGGAAGCGGAACGGCGCTACTTCATCAAAGGGGTCGAACAAGGGCTGATGTCGTTGACCGACGCGTTCAATGGCTCCGTAAACAAAGCTACCGACGCATTGATGAAACGGCTAGTGCCGGACATCATCAACTTGTTGACTAAGTATCCCGAGAAATAACGCTGCTGAGGTCACCATGAGACTAAAGAAAAGAGGGAAATTCCTATGGGCGGTTTTGCTGCTTGTAGCGGCCGGCGCCGGATGCGCGGTGGATCAAAGAAGGGTGGTTGTTCGACAAGAAGCGGTCGCGAGCCAGAACGACACCGATTGGAAGATTATCAAGCAACCCCAACGCCCCACCCAAGCCGGACAACGCTAGTCCTCGGATTGCTGTTGCTCGTGGCCTCACTGGAAGGCTGCGCGCAAAACACTTTTCAAATCCAGGGCGGAGCGCAAGCCGTCACATTGAAATCGCCACTTGCCGCCGAGGTGCTGCTGGAAGTGGACGATGTCGCGGTTGCCTGGGGGCCCGGCAAAGTTGGCGACGCCCTAAAGACAGCCTTAGTTAGAAGTGGCGCTTTCACCCAAGTGCACTTCCCGATTCATCCTTCACGCGCGGTGTCAAACAAGCTGCAAATCGTCGCAAAGGGAAATATTGAAACCGATGCCGGCGCAGCCGTCGGCAAGAGCATCGCGACCGGGCTACTGTTGTTCTTACCTGTCGGTGTTCTCCAATATCGCGATGTTTTTGCGATCTCAGCCGCCGTTTCAGTCTTCAGCGAAGACCGTAAGTTCGAACCCGTCACGGTGGAATCCAAAGTCGCAGCCGATCACTCACTGTTTAGCGGACCGGAAACCTATGCGTTACAAGCGCAACGCATGGTGCTCGAAGAATTGGCCAATAGGATCGTAGCGGCCCTCGCTAAGCATCCGGAATGGTTCGTCCGTTGATACTCTCGCAAAAATACCGGCGCCGCGCAGTTGGGCTGTTGCTTGTCGCGTTTGCGCTCAATTTCCACAGCTGTGCGACCTATTCCCCTACGTTGATTCGAATTAACCCCTCCGGGCCGAACACAAGGAAGGCAGCGAAAGGAGACCTCACGGTCTATGCTGAGGAGTTCGTCAGCGGTGAAAAATCACAAGTCGCGTTTGACGCAAACATGCCGGCCGAAGGCGTCCTTCCGATACTCATCTCTGTGGAAAATACAGGTCGAGAGTCGGTCGACGTCAACATAACTGACATTCGATTGCGCGGTGAAACGCTTCTCAAGCTTTTGATGCCGGAGGACGCTGCGATAAGAGCGCAGCGCGGCATTGCAGCCCGCGCGCTTGGCTGGAGCATGATCGTTCCCATCATCAC
>JACQVJ010000086.1 GCA_016209805.1 Ignavibacteriota bacterium | reverse complement strand
TCATAACTCAAACCGATGGAAAGATCACCCGCTTCCTTGAAAAACCGTCATGGGGAGAGGTCTTTAGCGACACGATCAACACGGGAATCTACATTCTTGAACCGGAGGTCCTCGAATTGATTCCATACAGAGAGGATTATGACTTCAGCAAGAACCTCTTTCCGCTGCTCCTTCGTCATGACGCGGGTCTGTATGGATTCATAGCAGATGGATACTGGCGCGATATCGGTAATTTGAACGAATACCAGGATGCCCATATCGATGCTCTGCATGGTGGTGTGAAGCTTGAACTCGAGGGGACTCAGTACGGCTCACTGTACCTTGGTGACGGCTGCTCGGTAGAGCTCGACCACCTGCACATCACCGGAACGGTCCTGGTCGGAAAAAACACAACAATAGGTGACGATGTAAAGCTCTCGAACGTTGTCATCGGTGACAATTGTGTGATCGGACCGGGCTCACTCCTGCGTAACTGTGTCGTCTGGAACGATGTCATCATCGGCCACAGCTGTGATCTCTCCTCCGATGTCGTGTGTGCGAGATGTTCTATCGGCGAAAAAACAGTGATCTCCGAGAATGTCTTCATCGGCGATGCCTGTTGGATTGGTCGGAACGCTCAACTTGCCGCAAACATCAAGCTCTGGCCGGAAAAAGTAGTTGAAGAGGGGGCGATACTTACCCGCAGCCTTGTCTGGGAGGATAAGTGGCTGCGAGAATTGTTTTCCGACGCACGAGTTACCGGGCTTTCCAACATAGAGATGAACCCGGAGTTCGGCGCAAAGTTGGGCGCTGCATTCGGTGCTTACGTGGGGGAAGGAAAAACAGTCGTGACCTCTCGCGATTCCGATAATGTGTCGCGCATGATTAATCGTGCACTCATTTGCGGTCTCATTTCAGCAGGAGTTGAATCGTACGACCTTCGAGCGACATCAATTCCGCTGTTGCGGCACGAGCTCAGCAGCGGAAAGGAAGCCGGGGGCATTCACGTGCGGCGCTCACCGTTCGACAAGAACCTGACCGATATTATCTTCTTTGATGCGAATGGCAGGGATCTTCCGGCAAACAAAACCAAAAGCATCGAGCGCCTTTTCTTCGGCGAGGATTTTGCCCGCGCCCATCGCGACAAAGTAGGGAACATCTCATTTCCAGAACGCACCACCGAAGTATACAGAGAGAAATTTCTCTCCTCCCTGAACGTGGAGGCAATCGGCAAGAAAAAGTTCAAGGTGGTCATTGATTATTCGAACGGGGTTGCGTCCACTATCTTCCCCGTCATCCTCGGTTCCTTCGAATGCCAGGTGGTAGCATTGAACGCCTACCTCGACCCGAAGAAGCTGACGCGTGACAAGTATGAGTTCGACCATTCGATGAAGCAGCTCTCCCACATTGTAACCTCGCTGAAATACGATATCGGCTGCCTCATAGATGCAGGAGGGGAAAAGCTCTTCGTGGTGAATGAGAACGGCGAGCCAATCGACAGCGACAGATTGCTTACCATTGTTGCAGAACTATTCCTCCGGACCCACGCGGGGGCAACGGCAATTGCCGTCCCGATAACATCACCCGGAGACATTGATCAGGTCGCGGCCAGCCACAACGTCAAGCTGTTCAAGGTGCGGAACAGTCACCTCGCGATGATGGAAACGGCTTCCGCAAAGGCGGTCCAATTCGTCGGCGGAACCAAGGGGGGATTCATTTTTGCAGATTTCTTTTTTGCGACTGATGCCATGTATTCACTTGCAAAGATCCTCGAGATGATGGCATCGACCGGGAAGCTGCTCGGCGAAGTGGACGCAAGCCTCCCCCATTTGTTCATGGCAAGACGCAATGTTAATTGCTCATGGGAGCACAAGGGGAAGGTCATGCGTAACATCATGCGAGATTCTGAATCGCTGCGACGTGACCTTGTCGATGGCGTCAGGATCTACTTTGATGGAGAGAAGAGTGGCATGTCTGTTCTGTTGATTCCTGACAAGGAACGCCCCTTGTTTCACATAAACGCAGAAGCACCCAGCCAAAAAGACACTGATGAACTGGCCAACCTTTATGAGCGAAAAGTCATCAAGTGGCGCGATGAACCATAGGAGACTCTGCAATCCATGAAGATAAGCGATATCCTGACCGAAGAGATGGTCGTGACCGGATTGGAAGGAGCATCAAAAGACGACATCATTAACGCAATGATTGATCTGGTTGCATCATCGACAAAAGTCCTCGACAAGGAAAAGGTGCGTGAGGCAATTTTCGAAAGAGAGAAAATCATGTCAACCGGAGTGGGAAATGGGTTCGCGATCCCTCACGGGAAGACTGACGCCGTCTCCGATATTGTGGCAGCATTTGCGGTAACCGCCGAGCCTATCGATTACCAATCGCTCGATGAAAAGCCGGTGCGTTTGGTATTTCTTCTTGTGGGCAAGGACAGCATGGTCGGTCCTCACATCAAGCTCTTGAGCCGGATTTCTCGTCTGATGAACAAGGAGGAGTTTCGCAAACGGCTGCTGGGGATGAAAAACTCTAAAGACATCATCGCAATGTTCAAGCAGGAAGAGGCAACCTATTTTGAAGCTTAGTACATATATCCCTGTCGGCATTCGCTATCGTATCTCCGGGGATTCTGCTTAATGCCAAAGGCCAGGAAGCGTCAGGTTGCTGAATATCGTCTCACGATAACTCCTCACTTCAATGAACTGCATCAGCAACATACAACCGTGTTCATCATGGAAACCGCGCAGGCCTTCGCGAGTTTCAGGTATGAGCTGACGGTAAAGGAGGAGATTGAGGAGAACGTCTTGCGGTACAAGATTCTCGGATTGAAGACGCCGCAACTGAACCTGCCTGCATCGGGCCACGCAGTGTTTAGACGCGAATACGAGAACCTGAGTGGAAAGTACAACCTGATCGTAGAAGGACTTGACGGAACCACCAATGAGTTTCTTGTAAGAATAACCAAAAAGCGAATTCAGATACTCAAAGCGCCGACGCACGCGTTCGTTGAGATCGTCGTCGGCAATTCCTCATCCCAAGACTGACTAAAGCAAACAATGATCCCTATTCTTTTTGAAATCGGACCCCTGAAGATATACAGCTACGGGCTCATGCTCGGTATTGGTTTTTTGCTCGGGAGTTACGTTCTCTCACTCGAGCTGAAGCGAAAAAAACTGGATCCCAATATGGCCAGCATGATCACCGTGTTAGCGGTGATCTTTGGTATCTCCGGTGCCAAGGTTCTTTATCTTTTGGAGAATTGGAGTGCGTTTGCGCAGGATCCGTTCGGGATGGCATTCTCGGCAGGGGGGTTAACGTGGTACGGCGGGTTTATCGTCGCGCTGACCGCGGTGATTCTTTACGTGCGCTCCAAACGAACTCCCATCCTGAAAGTCCTCGATGGGCTTGGTGTCGCACTGATCATCGCGTACGGTGTCGCCCGATTAGGTTGCCACTTTTCGGGCGATGGCGACTACGGTTTCCCGACTGATCTTCCATGGGGAACGAATTATGAAAATGGTACCTACCCTCCCTCGCGCGCATTTGCAATCTTTCCGGAGATTGCGAGTCGATACCCCGGAGGCGTCGTCCCCAACAATACTCCTTTGCACCCTACGCCCGTGTACGAGACACTTCTCGGCGTTCTCGGGTTCGGGGTCCTCCGGTATCTTCGTCGGAGAGACTATCCTGACGGAAAGATTTTTGCCATCTATCTTATGTTGTCCAGCATCTTCAGGTTCAGCATTGAGTTCTTGCGACTGAACCCTCGACTGCTATTCGGCCTTTCGGAAGCGCAGTTGATTGCAATTGTACTGTTCTTTGCCGGGCTTGTCTGGACATTGGCAATCAGCAGAAAAAGGGAACTCCCATCATCTGCACGTCAATGATTCTTGTTGAACTATATTCCAAGGATGATTGCCAGCTCTGCGAAGAGGCTAAAGAGGTGTTGGAGAAAGTGCGTCAGGAGATCCCATATACCCTTCATGAAATAATGCTAAAACCGGGCGAAGAGTTTTACGAAGAATACAAGGAACAGATCCCGGTTGTTCACATCGACAAGCGCTTTGCATTCAAGTTTCGCGTGAACGAACATATGTTCAAGATACGGCTTCAGCAGGTGATCGCCGAAAACTCCCGACCATCGACAACAGGAGATCGAGAACCGGGTGCGGAGTCGGTGGAATGACACTGATTGCGAAGGGGTTCGAGGCGATCGGCATCGCCTGTGTGATGATCGGGCTTGTGCAGGGGATTCAGAGCGAGAGCATGTGGATGGAATTATACCTCACTATAATCGGAATCGTTCTGTTTCTTTTCGGCTGGGGGATCGAGAAGAAAACCGCCCGCAAACATCGCACGGAATAGCCCCCCTTAATATATCCCTTTTCACTCACCTTGTTTTGAGGGAGCCGCCATGCATGCAATTATCGCCGGCCGGAAACCTATCATTGAGGCATTGAAGGCAGGAACGTCTATTGAGAAGATCGTTTTCCTCCCGCACGTTCAAGGGAGGATCATTCAGGAGATAAAAGGTCTCGCGCAAAAGAACGGCGTCCAGGTCGTTGAAGCCAAGAAACATGAGTTTCGCGAGCTGGCCAACGACACAACAACACAGGGAGTGGTGGCCATTGTTACATCAAAGGACTTTGTGAGTGTTGATGATATCCTCGCTGCCGCGCGCACTCGCAACGAAAAGGGATGCGTGCTTATCTGCGACGAGATCGAAGACCCGCACAACCTCGGGGCGCTGGTGAGGACAGCAGAATGCGCAGGCGTGCATGGAGTGATCATTCCCAAACATCACGCTGCGTCTGTTACTGCAACGGTCGTGAAGGTATCAGCCGGGGCGACCGAACACCTGGCGATCGCTGAAGTGACAAACATTGTGAACACGATTGAGAGGCTGAAGGAAATGGAGTATTGGATTGTGGGATTGGATGAAAAAGCGGATCAACTCTACACCGAGATCGATTACACAGCTCAGATTGCACTGGTGGTAGGTAATGAGGGAAAGGGGATACGCCGGCTGGTCAAGGAACACTGTGACCATCTTGTGCGGATCCCCTTACTCGGCAAGATCGATTCATTGAACGCTTCAGTAGCAGGGGGACTTGTAATGTACGAAGTCGTGAAGCAGAGGCACTCAAAGTAAACCGCCCCACATCATTCTTCAGCTTTCGCGCTCATCTCCCCTCGTCAATCCAAACTTCTTCATCTTGTTGTACAGGTGGCTTCGCTGGATATCAAGCGCCTCGGCTGTCCGGCTGATGTTCCATCCGTGTTCATCAAGCTGCTTCCTGATGTACGCAGCTTCGGCCCGGTCTTTGAAGTCCTGAAACGTGCCCCCCCGGCTCAGTAGATTATCAAATTCTGGTCGAGGTTCTCCTGCGCCTTTCTCGATTTGATCGGCCTCGATGGTGCTTTGTGGAGTCATTATCACGAGCCGCTCGACAATGTTCCTGAGCTCACGCACATTCCCCGGCCAATCCATTCCCCTCAGTTTCTGCAGTGCCGCGTCCGAAAATCGCTTCAGCGCCATGCCGTAGCGCTCACAGATGTCTCGCGAAAAGGCATTCGCCAGGAGTGGGATGTCTTCGCGCCGTTC
>JACQVJ010000079.1 GCA_016209805.1 Ignavibacteriota bacterium | reverse complement strand
GTGTAGAGTCGCAGCTCGTAAGGGAAATTCTGTTCTTGCGTTTCATCGATGATGAGGATGCGGTTTGCGAACGTGGGCCTCACCAGGCGTATCGTTACCGAATCACCGATGGGGTCAATAAGATTCGTGTTATCGCGAGAAGTCACCTTGAGGACATGGGCACCCGCAAGCGGCGGGCTGAACGCAGACGGCGGGATGGCAACTGTCGTATCGGTCGTCCATGTTATCGCTGAGCCGTCTACCGACCATCCGAATTCCACCAGCTCGCCGTCCTCATCTCGACCGGTGTACGTAAGCTCAATTCCTTCCCACCAGTCAGTGATTTGCTCGATAACGAAGAGCTCGGCATTGTCCCTCGGTGAGACAAGCTCCGTACGTGGAGGAATTGCTTGAACCGTATAAAAGCGCTTCTCGGCAGGGGTAGGATCAACAGCACCATCATTATCAACCGCTCGGACGTGGAACACCTGGGCGTTGAGAAGGTCGCTCGACTCAAATGCAATCGTCAAGCTTGTTTCGGTGGTGCTCTTCCAATCGTGCACTATGGAATCACCAACACCAACGTGGTAGGTCACATACCTGTATTGATAACTGGCAATGTAGCCATCGTTATCTTCACCGTCCCAATGCAGTGTAAGCAAGGCGAACAGTGTGTCGCCATCTTTGGGAATATTGGCAATGGTGGTGTTGGGAGCTGTGTTTGGATGCGACGGCGATGTCGGCTTCTCGCACGAAAAGAAAAAGAGCAGCACAAGACCGACACTGAGAACGCCAGCAACTGCTATGAACCTCTTCATGTGCAGACCTCGACCAATTACTATGCGTGATTAGAACTGACGAACGCCAAGCACTCTCATCTTGCGTTCAAAGTAGTACAGATCGCGGTAGCGCGACAGAGACCGCAGCGGATCAATCTGCAGCATTATCTCGGTGACTCTGTTTTCGGACACCTGAAACTCAACATCAAAATCAAGAAGCGGAGGATCGTTGGGACGCAGTTGAAGCGGAATGGGTGCCACATCCCGGAATTTGAGAAGCGTTGCGGTGACGCCGAGCTGGAGCTTTGTGTAGTTCGTGGGCGGAACGTACGACTCATAGAGGACATGCGTTTTGTATGTCCCAGCCTCTCTCGCCAATACATTGTATATCATGTCTTCCGACCGATAGCTTGTGATGGTCCGAAAGATGGTCGCAAACTTCACGCCGCTGAACACCTTCCCTTGAAAGATCTTCACATCGATGCTATCCTGATCCGTCACCCTCACCGTGTCAGTAAGAATGATTATCGTAGTATCGGCAGGGTTTGCCTGCAGCGTGACGCGGACAATACCCGGCTGAGGAGATTCCTCGACGCCGGTATTGCACGCGAGAACACTCGCAGCGAGCAGCGCGCAAAGCAAAGGATATGATCGCTGTCTTATCATGATATAATTGTGGAATAAGGTCGACTGTATCGTTCTACGATTTGCATTCTCGGTAACAGGGGCGTCCCTCGGTGATACACACTGAACGCCCCTGCGTTATCCGCCGCGTACTACTTCAAGAACATCATCTTGCGCACTGAAATGAACTTCTCGGACTCCAGTTGGTAGAAATACGCACCGCTTGCCACGCTTCTGCCCGACTCGTTCGTGCCGTTCCATTCGACACGGTACTCCCCAGCGTGCAAGTCATCATTTATTAATGTCTTGACTTTTCGGCCAAGCACGTCATATACCACGAGCGAGACTTTTGTGGCCTTTGCCAGTGCAAACCGAATCTCCGTGGTCGGGTTGAAGGGGTTGGGGTAGTTCTGCTCCAACGCGAACTGCGTCGGCACGTTGCTCCCGTTCTCGCCGACACCGGAGACAATGCCAAGGGCCGCGTAGTTGTAAATTTTCAAGTCGTCGATCTTGCCGCGGAAATGAGGAATATAATCCCAGGGCTGTCCGTCGCTTGAGGCTTTTCCAATCCGCAGTAGTCCAGCGCCTCGTCTTGGCTTGTCCGCCGCAGCGGTAAGCCGCTGTAACGGCTCGTTGTTCGCATTACGTACCTCGAATGCCGCTGTCGTGCTGTTGCGCTCAAACATGAAGCGGAACCAGGACTGAGTCTGTAAAGCGACGCTGTCGAGCCGGAGTTCAAACTGCGCGTCGGCAGAATCGAGCCAGTAGCGCGCACTTGGCCGGAATGCGCCGCTCACGTTCCGAATGCCCAGCTCGTAGTTGTTGTGGTACCAGTCATCAGCAGGAGTGCCGTCGAGATTGCCCCCTTCCTTATTAAGGATGCGGTTTGCGTGAATCAGTGAATCGGACTTGAGCCAGAAGTCAACTGCAAACTGCTCAGCGGCAAGGAACGGCGAGTTGAATTGTACATGTGTCGAATCACGGTCGAAATGGAGAGAGCGTGCCCCCACCTTCGCATCGGTTGAGTAGCTTGCCGGATTGTTGGGAAAGGTGCCGACATTGTGATAGAGGGAGCTATCGAACGGTGTGCCGGAGGTCTGCTCGAACGCTAGGTGTATCGTTTGGGTATTTGGGGTGTAGATGCCAAATGTGAAGTATGTCGAGTCGATCTCGGCGGTCGGGGGAACGGTAGAACGCAGTCCGCCATTATCCACCGCGTACACATAGTAGTCGATGATCGTCCCCACGGGTCGTTGGGGAATGCTTCCCGTGAAGATATCATTCGCTCCCTGCGTCATGACAGCTTCGTTCCATCCACCGCCGTCGTTGTATCTGATCCTTGCCGTTGTGATCAACCCGCCTACCGAGAACGCCTGGATTCTGGCGCTCACCGGATACTCGGTCACTGACGACGGCTGGTTCGGCACCTGTGTTACCTGCGTGATGATGGGTGGAACGCGGAAGTTCCGAACCTTGTTGCTGATCCGGATTTCATCCACAAATCCATCCAGCCACGAGTCATTGCCGCCCCCGGCAAAACCGATGTGAATCGGTTGGCTGGTTGTGATCGGGGGATTATCCAGGATGGGATCATACGCGGTCGTTGCAAATGCGGTTAACTGACGCTGAGCATTATGCACCATCGTGATGATGATGTTTCTCGTCGTATCGCGGATGAACGTCAGATGATACCATGACCCCGGCGTCATTGAGTTTGTGGGAGAGTTCGCTTGCGGCCACCGGTCCGCGCCGGCAACATTGTAGCCGCATGAGAAGCCCCGCCAACTGCCCCACATTTCCACAAAGTAATTGGGTCTCCAGAACACGGCATCCCCCGTCTTGATGACAAGCCGCGGCACCCAACGATGATCACCGGAACCGCTACCAAATGTGAATATGTTGATCCATCCTTCGATCGTCCAACTCCCGACAAGATCGAGTGTCGATGAGTCCGCAACCGTAACATATGCGGAATCCGATGTTGCATCATTCACGAGGCGCAGGCATTGACCGAGACCAAGACCGCTATTGGAAAGATAGCCAAGCGCCCCAGGTCTGCCGTGTCCCACACCGTTTGCCGAGCTCCCTTCGTTGTTCAAGTTGCCGTCAAAGTGCATCAACAACATAGTGTTGGCATCGGTGACATATGGTCCCCCCAATGAATCGTACTGCCCGTACGCCGTTCCGCTACCAAGGAGCACCAAGAGAGCTGCACACAGCCCAAAGGGCACTGAAAGCAACGCCTTCATTGTGGTATCTCCTTTCATTTAGTGATTGAGTGAATGTGTGAATAACTGAGACGACGCGTTTGAAGGCCTCTCACCTCCTTTCTTTCTACATTTGGTACGATCGGACTTTCTCCTGCCTCTCTGCTGCAGTACCTGATTTGATGTTCATGATGTAGAACGCAACATCTTTCCCAAACTGTTTGCGGTATGTCTCGGTCACAATCCTGCCGAATTCCTGTATCCGTGACTCCTCAACGAGATTGATGGTGCAGCCCCCGAATCCCGCCCCCATCATTCGGGCACCAAGCACTCCAGGCACATGCGATGCGATCTCGACAAACAGATCAAGTTCTGAGCAGCTCACTTCATAGTTATCGCGAAGACCAGTGTGGGACTCGAACATCTTTCTACCGAATTCTGAGAGGTCGGCGCGCCTCAGATCGTTACATGCTTCAAGCACTCTGGCATTCTCGCAAATCACATATTCGCAGCGTCGATAGACTGTCGGGTCAAACTCCTCCCGATGGCGCTGAAGAGTGTCCAGCGAAACATCGCGAAGAGAGTGAATACTCCCGTAGTGTTTTTGAAGGACCGTCACGCCTGTCTCACACTGCTGTCTCCTGATGTTGTATTCCGTGGAGGCAAGCTCGCGCTTCACCTGCGTGTCGCACAAAACGATGCGAATGTCACTCCGCTCAAACGGCACATATTCAAACTCCAGTGACCGGCAATCAAGACGCAGCAGCCGGTGTTCTTTCCCGAAAAGGTTAACGAACTGATCCATGATGCCGCAGCGCACCCCGACGAACTCGTTCTCTGCCATGTGCGCAAGTTTCACAAGCGTCAACGTGTCGATCTGAAGGTGAAATATCGTGTTGAGAGCAAAGGCCAGCCCCGCCTCGATTGCTGCCGATGATGAAAGCCCCGAAGCGATCGGGATGTTGCCGCCGAAGGCAACATCGAAACCCCTGAGCGCAGCTCCGTATTTCAGCAGCTGGTCGACAACTCCCAGCAAATAGTCCGGCCATTTTAGCTCGGACCTCCCAAGCGAGTCAAGCGTTGTCTCGAAAGACTGATCGAAATCCGCCGAATACATCCTGCAGAGGTCATCGTTACGGGGAGCAACGGCAAGAATGATCGACTTGTCGATCGTGGCAGGCAGCACGAACCCTTCATTGTAGTCCGTGTGCTCGCCGATCAGGTTGACACGGCCGGGAGAGCGCACCATGAAAGGTTCACCCCCAAGCCGCTCGTGGAATATCGCACGAATCTTCTGAATCATGCCATCAGTCCATCGTTGTTTTTCTGTTCGCAATCACGAAGATGCCTCCCGCAATCAGCATAATAGCGCCCCACCAGATGCTCGGATAAAGTTCGGCCAGTACCGT
>JACQVJ010000074.1 GCA_016209805.1 Ignavibacteriota bacterium | reverse complement strand
TGTCTGGGGAGTGCAAACCTGATGCGCGTCCGAGCATTGAACGGGTTGGGATAGTTTTGAGAAAGCGCAAGAGTTTTCGAGGGTGCCGATTCTTCTCTTCCCACAGATGTCAGGCCGTCAAACTCGTACACATACGTTGGTTCGTTCCCAACCCAGATTTCTGATTTTCCATTGTTGTCCGAATCAAATACGCGAAAGTTTTCATTTCCCCCATGTCTTCGCCAAACGCATCGAAATCCCGTTTGCGGATACCACTTATAGGCACGTAATGCCACGTCGGTGTATACCACCAACTCCTCAACACCGTCACCATCGAGATCACCTGCCCGAAACACTGGCAAGCCGAGGGGAAACTCGTACACGGTATCCCTCCAGATCACTGCATACTGATTGTTGCCTGTTGCTTCAAACATGGTGTACAATTGGAAATCCATCCAGGGGATTCCTAAACCATAGACAAACTCCTCGCGACCGTTGCGATTCACATCGTGGAGTAGCGTTCCATGGTATGCAGCACCGGCCGGAAGTACTTGCCGCAGCGCAAACGAATCAGGCGGTTGATATTCATAGATGTACACATTGCCTGATTGACTGCCGGAAGCGAACTCCGGATAACCATCGTCATCAAAATTGCCTACGATTACACTGCCCCACTGGCTTGTTAATCTTCGTACGCCAGCAAATCGGCGGAACGTGTTATTGGCAGGAATTTCCCAGACGTCAAAGGTTGGTCCTACGGAGTCGCCTGCGTAAAAAATAAACTCCGCTCTTCCATTGCCATCAACGTCTCCAACAAAAGGGGATTGCGCATCACCGCCAAGCCCTCCCATCGAATACGACCAGATGATCCTTCCCAAGGAATCCTGCTGCCAGGGGTCGATGGGCGGCAGAGGAAGCCGTGTGCTGTCGATACTCTCCCAGAGATCAAGTCTGTCAATAGAGGGATTGCGCATGAACACCTCAACCAGTCCGTCGTGGTCGCTGTCCCCAACCCAGTTGGGAAAGTGATTGCCGTTCCCTTTGTGAATCTCTCGCCAACTAAATCCGCTGTCCCGCTCAAACACCGAGAGATAGCGAACGTGGAATGGCCCTGCAATCGTATCCGACCGTCCGACGATGTCCAGCTTCCCATTGTAGTTCACATCGGCAAAACCACCAACAATGCTCAACCGCGGTATCGTTGCCCGCAGTCCCATCACGAATGTGGAGTCACATGATCCGGCGCGTGACAAATCAGAGAAGAGCATTGCGATCAAGAAGACCAGAGAGCGGATAGCCTTGTGCATACAGCCTCCTATGCAATAACTCAGGCGGGAGAACCTGAATCACTCAACAGGAACATAACAAAGAATTGAAGGGAAAGCAAGACGCGGTGTATAGCCCAAACAACAAAGGCTCCTGCATTGACAAGAGCCTTTTACACTTTGAACTCGAAACTTGAAACTCAAAACTCGAAACTCACTACTGTATCACCCACGTTTCATCCCCATCGAGGAGTTGCTGCAGGTCTCCTTCACCTTTCTTGCTTTTTACCCTGGCGATCTGATTCTCCAGCTCATCTTCGTACGTTGCCCGTTCGTCGCACAGGAATACTCCCATCGCACGCGGGAGCTGTGGATTGTGAATCATGTTGGCCAGAATGAAGGCAAGCGTTGAATCGTTTTCGTTGTGAACAAGGAGATCGCTCGCCGAATATTTTCCGGTGTTGATGTTCACGGATTCGGGTGTGAAACCATTCAGGCGAATTCCCTTGTCCTTCTGCTTCCCAAAGACGAGAGGTTTGCCGTGCTCAAGGTAGACAATGTGGTCGTCGCGGGTTTCCTTCTCCGTGAACGTAAAGAACGCACCATCGTTGAACACGTTACAGTTCTGGTAGATCTCCAGAAACGCAGTCCCTTTGTGCTTCTCAGCCCGCCGAACCATCTCCTGCATATGCTTCGGGTCTCGATCCATCGTCCGTGCGACGAGGGTTGCTCCAGCACCGAGTGCGAGCGACACCGGGATGAACGGGCTGTCGATGACACCGTGGGGAGTCGATTTCGTCACCTGACCAAGGACAGAAGTGGGGGAGTACTGGCCTTTCGTCAATCCGTAAATCTGGTTGTTGAAGAGGAGAACTTTGATATCGAGATTGCGTCTCAGCATGTGGATCATGTGGTTCCCCCCGATACTGAGTCCGTCACCATCGCCGGTTGCGACCCACACATCAAGCTTCGGGTTCGCCATTTTCACGCCCGAAGCAATTGCAGGTGCACGACCGTGAATGCCGTGCACGCCGAAGATATCCATGTAGTAGGGGAATCGACTTGAGCAGCCGATTCCTGAAATGGAAACGTAGTTCTCCTTCTTGTGTGTGAACTCCGGAAATACCCGCTGCACCTGCGCAAGAATCGAATAGTCTCCGCATCCAGGACACCAGCGGATGTCCTGATCGGACTGAAAATCTTTAACAGTGAGCTTTACGTCTTTCTCCATTACCTCAGGCATGATCGCCTCCAATCATAGAAAGAATTTTTTCTTCAATTTCATCGGATTGCAAAGGAAGTCCCTTGATAACATTGAAACCGACAGCAGGGACAAGATACTTCGAGCGCAGCACTTTGATGAGCTGTCCGTTGTTGATCTCGGGAACAAGAATATTCTTGAACTTGTAAAGGATCTCTCCTAGATTCCGCGGGAAGGGATTGATGTGGCGCAGATGGAGTTGTGAGACAGACGTGCCCCGTGCTCTGACGGCATTGACTGCGCTCTTGATCGATCCATACGTACTTCCCCAGCCGACGACCAGAAGGTCTCCTTCCGGATCGCCTTCCACTGTTTGGAGCGGAATGTCGTTGGCAATGCGCTCCACCTTTGCTGCACGCATCTTTACCATGAAGTCGTGGTTGTCCGGGTCGTAGCTGATGTTGCCGGTGATGTGTTCCTTCTCCAGGCCGCCGATACGGTGTTCGAGACCGGGGGTTCCGGGAATGGCCCACGGACGAGCGAGCGTTTCTTCGTTGCGAGCGTATGGTTTGAATGTGGCCGGGTCTCTGGCGAACTCCACCGGAATCGAAGGAAGGTCGGATACGTCCGGGATCATCCATGGCTCCGCGCCGTTTGCGAGATAACCGTCTGTCAACACAACGACCGGTGTCATGTACTTGATTGCGACGCGTATGGCTTCATAGGCCGTCGCAAAGCAATCGCCCGGAGTTGATGCAGCGAGCACGCACACGGGCGATTCGCTGTTGCGTCCGTACATCGCCTGCAGCAAATCCGCCTGCTCGGTTTTGGTCGGCAGTCCTGTACTCGGTCCGCCACGTTGAACATCAATAACAACAATCGGGAGCTCAAGCATGACGGCAAGATTGAGTGCTTCACTCTTGAGGGCAAGTCCGGGACCGCTTGTGGATGTAACGCCGATTGAGCCGGCGTACGACGCTCCGATTGCCGCGCAGATGGCGGCGATTTCATCTTCAGCCTGGAACGTTTTGACACCATAGTGTTTGAGTTGCGACAGCTCATGAAGAATGTCACTGGCGGGAGTGATGGGATAGCTGCCAAGAAACAACCGAAGCCCGGCTTTCTGCGCCGCGGCCGCAAGCCCAATAGCCGTGGCGGTGTTGCCCATGATGTTGCGATACCGACCTGGCGGAAGCTTCGCCGGTCTCACCTCGTAGCGTGTTGTGAAGATCTCCGTTGTATCCCCGTAGTTAAATCCTGCCTTGAGAACGCGAAGGTTCGCCTCGGCTACCTGAGGATCTTTCGCACCGAACTTCTGCTCGATGAACTTGATCGACTGATCAAGGGGGCGATTGTACATCCAGTACATCATGCCAAGCGCAAAGAAATTCTTCGTCTTGTCGATGAACTTTGTGGAGAGGTTCATATCGGCGAGCGCGTTGCCAGTCAGCTTGCTAATCTGGACCTGATGCACCTGATATCGACTCAGCGATCCATCGTCCAATGGATTTGCCTGGTATCCCGCCATCTTGATGTTCTTATCGGTGAATGCATCCGTGTTGACGATGATGGTACCGCCATCACGGAGCATCTTGATATTGGTGATCAATGCTGCCGGATTCATCGCCACAAGCACGTCACATGTGTCGCCCGGAGTGAGGATGTCTGTGCTGCCGAAGTGAATCTGAAAGCCACTCACTCCGTACGTAGTGCCGGCAGGTGCGCGGATCTCCGCCGGGAAATCGGGAAGGGTACTCAGATCGTTGCCGAGGACTGCTGCTGTGTTGGTAAACTGCGTGCCGGTGAGTTGCATGCCGTCGCCCGAATCGCCTGCGAATCGGATGGTGACGTCATCAAGAGTTTTTGTTGTTTTTGCCATTTTGTAGGTGGTCACCTCAAAGAGTTAAGACCTCAAGTTTGTTCGTTTGCCTCTTACTAAAATATGCCGTTTGGCAGTGAGAATCAAGCAATGGGGAAGAGGAGAGGGAGTGGTCTTGATGGACACGGTTTCGGATTCAAAATCCCCGTCAGGTGAATCGCTGATAGAATACCACTTGCAGTTCTATTCTCTGACTACCCAGACTTTGACCTTCCCAATCAGGTTCTGGGGAAGTTTGATCGTCACATTGTAGATGCCCAGGGCCTTGATCGGTTCTTCAAGCTCAATAACCCGCTTGTCAAGATCGAAGCCCTTTTCTTTCAGAGCGTCGGCAATCATCTGTGATGTGACAGAACCGAAGAGCTTTTCATCTTCGCCGACTTTCATCTGCAGAGTGATGGAGACTTTCTCGAGCTCACCGGCGAGTTTTTCGCTTCCCTTCCGTTCCTTGTTCAGTCTTTGCTCGGCCTGCTTCTTCTCTTCTTCCAGTGCATGCATTGCACCATCCGTGGCCGGATAGGCAAGCTTCTTCGGAAAGAGATAGTTCCGAGCGTAGCCGTCTTTCACTTCAACAACGTCGCCGATGTTGCCGAGCTTCTCGTGTTCTTTTCGTAAGATCACTTTCATGGATGTTCCTCTCAATTAGCGGATGGCATCTGACACAAACGGCAGCAGAGCAAGGTGCCGGGCTCGCTTGATGGCGTGAACCAGTTGGCGCTGATGTTTTGCGCATGTGCCGGTTATCCGCTTGGGGATGATCTTCCCTTGTTCCGTGACGAAGCGCTGAAGTCTCTTTTCGTCTTTGTAGTCGATGTAGATTTCTTTGGCGTCACAGAACCGACACGTGCGCTTCTTGCGCGGCATCTGGCTCTCTTTCTCGCGACGGGTTCTTCTTGTGGGGTGCACAGCGATTTCTCTCCTTACATTAAACAAATCGTGGTAATGAGTCCTTAGTTCTTCTCTTCACTCCCCGTTTCCTTGAACAGAGGCTCGCGAGCCGGCGGGGGAGGCGCTGGTTCTTCCGACGCCGCTGGGGCCGCGGCTGCAATCGCTGCACGTGCGGCAAGGGCTTTTGCATCGAGCATGATCGTGAGATAGCGGAGTATCATCTCATCGAGCTGGTAAGAGCGCTCAAGCAGTGCAATCAACGTTGCCGGCGCTTCGAACTCGATATTGACGTAAAAGCCGTTCGTCTTCTTGTTGATCGAATAGGAAAGTCGCTTCCGGCCCCACTTGTTCAATGATGTGATCGTGCCGCCGTTCTTTGTGATCGTATCAACAACACGTCCGATAACTGCTTCGACCTGCGAGTCATCGAGCGATGCGTTCACGATGCACGTGGTTTCGTAGATGCGTTTCGCTTTGTCCATGATGTCACCTCCCTGTGGACGTCTAATTGATGGTATTAGATTGACCCTCCAATAATCACTCCATATGACTGGGAGACATATCGGAACGAATTGGAGAGTAGAGGGGTTCCTTCCGGATTGCTGCGGGAAGGTACCTTCTTCAATTATTAAACTTGTTCATTGTCGCGGCAATGCCCGAGACTACAAACTCGATTACTGCATCCCCTGCCCTTTGAATCATCTCCGTCGCTGTTTCCTTCTCCTCGGCCTCGAACGGAGAAAGGACGAAATCTGCCATCTCATGTTTCGGCGGCATTACCTCGCGTCTAATGCCGCAGCGGATGCGGGCAAACTCTGCTGAGTTGAGATAGTAGATAATGGATGCCAGTCCATTATGTCCACCGTCGCTTCCTCGTGCCCTCACTCTGATTGTGCCAAGAGGAAGAGCGAGGTCATCCGAGATCACAAGCAGGTCGTTCACCGAAGCGTTGTTCTCACTCATGACCTCTTCCACCGCCAGACCGCTGTTGTTCATGTACGTCAGCGGTTTGACAAGGACCAACCTCTTATCTCGCACACTGGCGCTGGTAGAGAGGTAGTTGCCTCTTCCTGCGTTTGGTTTCTTCTTGAGTCTTCTGCACACCTCATCAACAACCATGAACCCCAGATTATGCCGGGTTGCCACATATTCGGAACCCGGATTGCCGAGCCCCACGACAATAATGGGATCCACGGTATCACAGCGATGATGTTACTTCTTTTCTTTCTTCTCTTCCTTGGCGGCCGGTTTTGTTTCGGCTTCTCCTTCCTCTTCACCTTCTTCAGCTTTCTTCCCCTTGCCCACGACTTCAGGCTCAGCCAATGCTTCCTCAGCAACGACTGCAGGCTCGGTCTCCTTCACCACCGTCGGCGGGATCACGCTCACTACTGGACTCTCCGGATTTTCTAGGATTGTTGCGTTTGCAACCGCGAGGTCGCTGACATGGACAGACTTATTCATCCCGAGATTAGCCACGTCAACTTCGATCTTTGCGGGAATGTCCTTCGGCAGACAGGAAATCTTCAGTCTGTGGATCAAGTGTTGCACCATGCCCCCTTCACGAGCACCTATTGGCGTACCGCCGGTAAGAACGACGGGCACTTCGATTGTGACCTTCTCGTTCTCACGCAACCCCTGAAGATCGAAATGGATCGGCTTGTCGCTGACCGGATCAAACTGGACGTCGCGCAGAATACACTTCTTCGAGTTGCCGTCTCCAAGCTTGAGATCGATGATGTGTGTCTCGGATGTGTAGATGAGCGGGTCGAGACTCAGCTTCGGAACTGCAATCAAGACGTTTCCTTCCCCATGCGCGTAGAACACGCCCGGGACTTTCCCGTCTTTGCGAACATACTTGGCGTGTTTGCCCGTTGCCGACCGGACTTCAGCGTTCAATACAAATTCAGACATGGCTCTCCTCGAATTTCACCTTTGTTATCCTTTGTCAACATCAAACAGCGAGCTGATCGACATATGTTTGAAAGTCCGCTTCACCGCTTCAGCAAAAATGTTGGCGACAGACTCAACTTCAATTTTCGCACAGTGGTTTTTCAATGGTATCGAATCAGTAACAACGATCTTCTTCAAGTTTGATTTGTTGATTCTCTCAATTGCATCTCCCGAGAGAACTGCGTGAGTGCATGCTGCATACACCTCTTTTGCGCCCGCCTTCTGCAACGCAACGACGGCGTTGCACATTGTTCCCGCCGTGTCCACAAGATCATCGACGATCAGGATATTCTTCCCCTTTACTTCGCCAATGATGTTCATGACTTCGGCTTCGTTCTGCTTCGGTCGTCGTTTGTCGATCACGATCAGATCGGCCTCGAGCCGCTTTGCGTACGCTCGGGCCATCTTGATCCCGCCAACGTCCGGGGAAGCAACAGCGAGGTTCGACACTTTGTGCTTCCTGAAGTACTTAACGAGGATTGCCGACGAATACAAATGATCGACCGGTATGTCAAAGAAACCCTGAATCTGCGGAGCGTGAAGATCCATTGTGATCACGCGATCGGCGCCTGCCTCGGTTATCAGGTTCGCAATGAGCTTTGCCGTGATCGAGACCCGAGGCTGATCCTTCCTGTCCTGCCTTGCATAGCCGAAGTAGGGGATCACCGCAGCGATCTTGCGGGCCGACGCGCGCTTGGCAGCGTCAATCATTATCAGCAACTCAATCAGATTCTCCGCCGGAGGAATCGTCGATTGAATGATGAAAACGTCGCTGCCGCGGATGTTGTCGCTGTACTTGGCCCAGATTTCGCCGTCGTGAAAAGTCTTGATGTCGCAGCGTCCGAGCCTCCGTCCAATCCTTGCGGCAATTTTTTCAGCCAGCGGACGGTTCGAACGCCCGGAAAACACCCTCAGGTCACTCATTCAGGAATTTCGTGCACGTGCATCTGAAATATAGGAACACAGGCTACGACTGCAGGAAGGCTCTCTTCACGGCAGAACCACTCACTTTCAGCGGCCAAAAGATACGCAAAATGGGGGACTGGTGCAAGAGTTGACCACGAAAGCATACCTACACACACGATGTTGCACTGTTTGATTCTCCGGAGTGGAATCGCTACTTTGGTGCAGATTATAAAAGCGAATGCAGACACTGAAACGAGGGGGTAACCAATGAATGTCGAGGTTCGATATACGTATCACGACTTGCTCTCGATACCGAGTGACCGCCATCGGTATGAGATCTTCCAAGGAGACCTTGTCATGACGCCGTCGCCCAGCCGTGCACATCAGGAGGCACATGCAAATCTGTTTCGGATTCTTTCCGGGCACATTGTCGAGCAGTCTCTGGGCAGATTGTATTCCGCACCCTTTGATGTGTATTTTGATGAAGAGACGGTCGTAGAGCCGGACATCCTCTTTGTATCGCAAGCACGTCTGCACATCATTGACGAACGTAAGGTGAACGGAGCTCCGGACATGGTCGTAGAGATCATTTCGGAATCCACCGAGCAGCACGACCGTGGTTTCAAGTTCAAACGCTATGCACAGGAAGGTGTAACGGAGTACTCGATTGTCGATCCGGCAGGTCAGAAGATAGAAGTGTACCAGCTCAGCAAGAAAGGGTTTACACCAAGCGGGATATTCAGTGGCACGGATGATGTCACATCACCGATATTCCCGAAACTCCGGTTCAGCACAGACAAGGTGTGGGGGTAACCAGACCCGCCTACGCCCTGAGACACGGGCTGCGGCGGGCCCTGTCAATGGGGCGGGCACGCAACTCCACCAATCCGATTATCCAACCATCCCACCAGCCCTACCTCAGCAATAGAAGCTTCCGCGTTTGCACAAACTCTCCTGCCCGGAGGCGATAGAAGTAGACTCCGCTTGCTAGTCTATGCGGCTGGTAGCGGATTTCACTCGTTCCGGGAGGAAGTGGTCCCTCAAAGACTTCGTCGACAAGCTGGCCCAGGGTGTTATAGACTGAAATGCGGACAGGCCCTGCTGTGCCTGCAGCCTGCTGCTTCGGAAATATAATTCCTGGCGCCGAAACCGTGATTGTTGTGCTAGATGAAAAAGGATTGGGGTAATTTTGCCCGAGTTTGAATTGCGGCGGCGCTACCACGGTATCGGTCCTTGTCGTGTCTTCCATGAAAAAAGGCTCTAAGCTCCTAAATACCCCGTCCCATGTGCCTACATAAAGATATCTTCCGGATCGTACAGTGGATAAAACCACGGTCTCTGGAAAATCATCCCTTTCCCAATGGACACCGCCATCGGTTGACATGTAAAGCCCGGGATATAGCCCACCCCAGGAGGTCGCTGCCAAAACAGTGTCGCCGTATGCATTAAGCTGAAATGTTGAAGTGGTGTCCCTGACTACATTCCATGTTAGTCCGGAAGTGGTGGAACGGTAAATTTTGTTCGGGACCTCCAGACCGGCGATGTTTTGATGGTGTAATCCTGCAGCCAGAATGGCATTTTTTGCAGCCGCCAGTGTCATTATCGGAATCCCGCCCGCCATGGCGGGGCCTGTATATATCCAGGGCTCATTGCCTGCTGACAATGTGGCAGCATAAATCCCATTTGTGGCGAGATAATTGAAGGAGTCGTATCCTACGAAAGCCTTGTCCGCTGAAAAGGCGACTGTATTCGGTCCGACAGTGAAACCAGTTGAATACCCAGGGAGGCCTGCATTCTTTGCCTGCCACTGGCTGTTTTTGTATATATAAAGTCCTCCAGAGCTGATTCCTGCCCATACAC
>JACQVJ010000073.1 GCA_016209805.1 Ignavibacteriota bacterium | reverse complement strand
GACGAATACCAGGACACGAACCGCGTGCAGTATAGATTGATCAAAGAACTGTCGAAGCTGCGACAGAATATTTGTGTTGTTGGTGACGACGCTCAGAGTATCTACAGTTTCCGAGGGGCAGATATCCGGAACATCTTGGAATTTGAGAAGGACTATCCCAATTGCAGGGTGTTCCGCCTCGAACAAAACTACCGCTCAACAAAGACAATTCTCGATGCAGCGCATTCCATAATAAGAAACAATACCAACCAGATACCGAAGAAACTCTGGACGGAGAATCGAGAGGGTGAGCCGGTTGTACTTACCGTGTGCGAGGATGATAGGGAAGAGGGTTTTCGGATCGTTGCAAGGGTTGAAGCGGAATCAAGGAAAAACAAGCTGGATTTGAAGGATTTTGCCGTTTTGTACCGAACCAACGCACAATCCCGGTCCCTGGAAGACGCCCTTCGACGAAGCGGTATACCATATAATATTGTAGGAGGTGTGGAATTCTACAAAAGAAGGGAAATCAAAGACGTTCTGGCATACCTAAGGCTCGTGGTGAACCCCCGGGATGAGGAAAGTCTGTTGCGCATTATTAATGGTCCTTCCCGCTCGATCGGCGACACGACAATCAGAAAACTAAGGAGGTTAGCCAAGGAGCTTTCACAGTCGTTGTTTGACGCACTCGATTCGGCCGAAGTGATGAACCTCCTTCCGAGCAGGACAGCCAACGCAGTGAGACGATTCCACGGTCTTATTACAAAATACATCAGACTTAAGAGTGAAGTATCGGCGAGCGAATTGGCGCGCGCACTTGTGGATGAGATTGGAATTCTCAACGAATTCAAATCGGAGAACACACAGGAATCGCTTGCAAGACGTGAGAACGTTCAGGAATTACTTTCCGCATTAAGTGAGTTCAGCGATCTTCACAGCGGCGCGGGGCTCGAGGATTTTCTGGCGGAGGTCTCGCTCGTCTCCGATGTTGACACCGCCGACTTTGGGCGAAACGCAGTTACACTGATGACACTGCATGCTGCCAAGGGGCTGGAGTTCCCTGTGATATTCATTACGGGTTTGGAGGAGGGACTTTTTCCTCTCTCCAATTCATCGATGGAGACGGAAGATATGGAGGAGGAACGTCGCCTCTTCTATGTCGGTATGACGAGAGCGATGAGTCGCCTTTACCTATCCTACGCATTGTCCCGATATCGTTTTGGCCAGCTGTCGTATTCAGTGAAGTCCCGCTTCCTTGATGAACTTGATATGGATCTTGTTACCGTAGAGGCAGGAACAAGTCGGAGGAGAGCAACTCCATATAGGCGATCGTCTTCGAACAAGGGAGTTGAAGGATCTCAGTCTGTGTTTACCCTTCGGGGTCAAACGGATCGGGATCTCCAGCAATATTTCTCTGATCCGGCGCCGAAGTACGAGGATGAATCTCAGGACATGTTTACGGGAAGAGTGGGCGCTCGCGTTGTACATGAAGCATTTGGTCACGGGCGGATAATTGCGCTCGACGGGGAGGGGGAAAACGCAAGAGCCATTGTTGACTTTGAATCTGTGGGTCGGAAACATTTGTTGTTGAAGTTCGCTCATCTTCGGGCCGGATAGGATTGCCGAACGGCCACATTTCTCCCCCTGTCGGTCCCTTGCAGAAGTCTCAACCAGAGAACCGATGATAGATTTCGTCATTAGAGCGGTCAAGGCATTCCTGAGAGTTCTCGAACCAATCTGGTTCTACGTTCGAGGAGTGTGGCGAAAACTCCTTGACGGCGATATCCTCTTTCTCGCATCGGGTCTTGCGTTCAATGGGATTCTGACGATGATCCCGTTGCTGCTGCTTTCTGCATCCGCATTGGGGGTCTTCCTGAATTCCTCGGAAATGGGAGTACAGCAGCTCCATGACGTATTGAACACCATCTTTCCTCCACAGCCCTTTGCAACAAGTATTAAGGACTCGATTCTCAGCGTCGTTAAAGACATCATTGTGTACAGGACGTCTCTGGGTCTGTTTGGTGTGCTTGTCCTGATCTGGACCGCGACCTCGTTGTTTGATGCATTGCGAAGTGCGCTTCATAATATCTACAGATTGAAACGGACACGGAGTCTGTTAGTGAGTTTCATTCATGATCTCGGCTTTGTGGCTCTCGTGTTCGTGCTCTTCGTCGCGACGAACCTGACCGTGTGGGCCATTTCCTTGCTGGAAAACCTCGCGAGCACCGTGCCAGCGCTTGCATCACTCAATATCCCGGAGTACAACGAAACGCTCTCGACGATTGTGGTCTTCATTCTGACCGGGTGCATGTTCTATATCATTTACCGATACATCCCGGATTCAAAACCTCCGCGGGCGGTGGGAATGATCTCGACAATTACCACGACAGTTCTCTGGGTTGTCTCAGGCAGAGTCTTTTCACTCTATCTCTCGCACTTCTCTGCAATAGGAAAGATCTATGGGCCGTATGCGTTCATTCTCGTTTTGCTGTTCTGGATATACTATTCGAGTATTGTGTTCTTGTTCGGAGGTATGGTTGGGCAGATTTATTGGGAGCGGCGCAAACTCCTGGAATCGGGCAAGCTCGAGCGTTGGGTATGAACCTCCACCAAGTTGACAAACCTTTGCACCTTTGATATATTGAGAGCACAATTCAAGTCCTACCTCTTCAACGCAAAAACACCTCATGTCGAAAAAATCATCTGAGTTGCTTGGAAAGCTCCAGGCCGAAGCCCTGCTTGGCGGTGGCCAGCAGCGCATCGATGAGCAACACAAAAAAGAGAAGCTGACCGCACGAGAGCGGCTGAACATCCTCCTGGACGAAGGGAGTTTTCATGAGATGGACATGCTTGTGCAGCACCGCTCGAGTGACTTCGGGTTGGAAAAACAGCGCTATCTCGGCGACGGTGTTGTGACGGGAACAGGGAAGGTTGGCGGAAGAACCGTTTGCGTGTTCAGCCAGGACTTCACGGTGTTTGGAGGTTCACTCTCCGAGGCACATGCGGAGAAGATTGGAAAGATCATGGATCTGGCCATGAAAATCGGGTGCCCGGTGATTGGCCTGAATGATTCGGGGGGCGCCCGCATTCAGGAGGGGGTTGTCAGCCTCGGCGGTTATGCGGACATTTTTTTGCGCAACACTCTGGCCTCAGGTGTGATTCCACAGATATCCGCGATCATGGGTCCGTGTGCCGGCGGTGCTGTGTATTCTCCTGCTATTACGGATTTCACCTTGATGGTAAAAAATACGAGCTATATGTTCGTGACGGGGCCGAACGTCGTCAAAACTGTCACACATGAAGAGGTTACCTCCGACGAATTGGGCGGAGCAATGACCCACGCTTCGAAGAGCGGTGTTGCCCACTTCGCATGTGAGAACGAGGTGCAGTGCCTCGAAACCATCCGAACGCTTGTTGGTTTCATTCCTTCCAACAACATTGATGATCCACCCTCGGTTGAGTGCCGTGACGATATGAACAGGCGGGACGCCGAGCTTGAGACGATTGTCCCCGAGAACCCCAACAAGCCCTATGATATCAAGAGTGTTATCACCCACGTGGTGGATGACGGGTTTTTCCTTGAAGTTCATCAACTCTACGCGGAGAACATCGTTGTCGGGTTTGCGCGCCTTGGAGGGAATCCGGTCGGCATCGTTGCCAATCAACCAAACGTTCTGGCCGGAGTTCTCGATATCGATTCATCAAAGAAGGGAGCCCGGTTTGTGCGATTCTGCGATGCCTTCAACAT
>JACQVJ010000072.1 GCA_016209805.1 Ignavibacteriota bacterium | reverse complement strand
GGGTTGTATTCAGTCAATTATCTTCCCGCAGGTGGGTATGATGTGAAGGTCAGTTCAATTGGTCACTCGCCAGATTCAATGACTGTTACACTCAATGACACCCTTCGCAATGCAACTGCTGACGTGATACTGCAAACGGATTCGGCCTATGCGGGACCCACGAATGTGTCGATCCAGGTCAATGGAGGTGCTCTGTTCACAGGCAACCCCCAACTCGTGCTGACCTTGACTGCGCAAGGTGCCACTGAAATGCGAATCGATGAAAATCCTGATTTCGCTTCATCATCGTGGGGGCCCTTCGTGTCCACCGCAAACTACTCACTGGCCGATACAACTGAGGGGCTCAAGATTGTTTATGCAAAGTTCCGGACATCAGGCGCTACCGAAAGCGGTATCGTAAACGGGAGAATCACCTATTCTCACTCAACCACGGCACAACTGAGTATTACCAGTAGCACGCCTGGTGCCACTGTCATTCTTGACTCAAGACCAACAACCTTCCTGACGCCATCGCTGATACCAGGAATCCCCTTCGGACAGTACAGTGTGGCTGTAATGAAGAGCGGCTTTTCGTCAAGCCCAAGTCTTGTTCTCGTTTCACTAGATACAGCCGGTACGCATGGGTTCAACTTCACAGTTACCAATGTTCCGCCACAGAGTGCAAAGAGCTTTGAGCACTTTTTCTCTGGCGATACTCTCTATCTTACATGCGAAGCACCGAGCGACCAAGACCTGGCTTTGATAAGAATCAATTATCGACTTGATGGGGTGTTCCCGCAAGATCCAAATGACGGAACGAACCTTCTTCACCAAATCTCACTGCCTAATCAGTATCTGAATGCCACACTTGTTGGCATGCCCATGAATACTCCACATTACTTCGCCGTATTTGCAATAGATTCTGGGGGGCTTTACTCTGCACCTCGAACGTTGATTGCGATTCGAACCTCGACGGGCGTTGCAGAAGGCTCAAGTATTCCAACGGAGTTTGCATTGTTTCAGAACTACCCCAATCCCTTCAACCCATCAACCACCATCGAGTTCTGGTTGCCAAAAGAATCCAATACAACACTGGAAATCTACAACCTCTTGGGGCAGAAAATCGCAACTCTCGTCAACGAGGTGAGAGCACCCGGAACATACAAAGAACGCTTCGATGCATCGGGACTTGCCAGCGGCGTCTACCTCTATCGTCTCAGGGCGGGAGAGTTTGTGCAAACGCGGAAGCTTCTGCTGCTGAGGTAGGGGCTGTCGGGATTGTTGGATTGATGCCTGCCCGCCCCGTTAACGGGGCCCGACGAAGCGGAGCGTAGTCGGGGATTGTTGGGTTTTGCGGCTCAGCCCGTTGCGCTTCGTGCGCGGCGGGCTGAGGCGTTTGCTTGCAGTACTTGATGGTTGCACGCGTGCTGAAAATCCGAACGCTCACTGATACGTTCGTGCCTCCGATGTGCAGCTTTCATTTTTCCTTCCCAAACATTTTATTGGGTCAACCCTCATTAAGGAAAGCGTCTGATCTCACCTGGAGTCTCCGATGGTTGCTCGTGCAAACGCGCAATGCACACTTGTAAGAGTCCTCACACTGCTTGCGGCATCTCTTTTTGTAGCGCTCAGCTTAACAGGGTCAAGCGGCGAGAGGCCCAATGGGCGGCCCGAATATGAAACGAGAGACGGGAGAATAGTTAGAGTATTTCCGAAGCAAAACGGGGACGGACTTGAATCTAGGCTGAATTCTGCAGCGGCGAACTCATCGGAATTCATCTATCTGTGGCCGGATTCACTTAAAGGACGCTTTTATAATGTCAGAGCGCTGCTTGCCCTTAACAACAAGGAAGACCCTGGGCAGGATACTATATATGCTGGCATTTCACTCGGATCACCTGGACTCATGAGGAGTACAAATGGAGGTTCGCACTGGACTACAATTAGTGCAGCTAATGGACTACTTGATCGCGAAGTTTATTCCCTGGCGGTGGATTACAGCGGGGAAATCTGGGCAGCGACATTCCCCAGGGGACTATTCAGTTCATCTGACAGAGGCATTACTTGGCGGCAGCGCACTGGCTTCGGTGGAGGTACTCCGCCAACAAGCTGGGGATTGACAGTTTCAGTAGCGCCTGACAGCAGTGTATGGG
>JACQVJ010000077.1 GCA_016209805.1 Ignavibacteriota bacterium | reverse complement strand
GGGGATGGGTGAACCCCTTATGAATTATGAAAATGTCATGAGCGCTGTCGAGGTTATTTCCGATGGTCTCGGCGTTGCGCGGCGGCGGATTACAATTTCAACAGCAGGATGGGCGGACGAAATCAGACAGATGGGAGAAGAGAAACAGAGAGTGAAGCTGGCGGTTTCGCTGCATAGTGTGAATGATGAGACCCGTTCGCTGTTGATGCCACTCAACAAGAAATTCAACGTCGAAGCCCTGAGATCGTCGATCGAGTATTACTATGCACAGACGAAGCAACGCGTCACCTTCGAGTACATTTTTTTTGATGGGGTAAATGACAGTAACGGCGATATCGCAGAGCTGATCAAGTTCGCCCGCCGGATTCCGTGCAAGATCAACGTCATACCGTTTCACTCGATTTCCTTCGCACATCCCTCCGGGCTGGGCGCGCGACTTCGACCTTCACCCCGTATTAATGCGATCGTTGAGACGCTCCGGAATCAGAACCTTACCGTAATGATTCGAAGTAATGCCGGAGAGGATATCGATGCTGCTTGCGGCCAGCTTGCAGTGAATGTAAGGCGCACATCGAGATTCTCTTCCAGACCTTCCGCGCGCAAACGGGTTTCAACCCTGCCGCGGCTTCAAACCAGCCGGACTGTGGAATGATTCTTCGAGTAAGCTACCTCGTACGAACCCGGTCGACCAGATTGATCCAACGTCCCATCCATCATTCAAGGAAAGTACCGTAATGCGACTTCTTCTCTTCGGGCCGCCGGGAGTGGGAAAAGGAACGCAGGCAAAACTCCTCTCGGAGGAACACGGAGTCCCTCACATTTCCACGGGAGATATGCTTCGTGCTGCTGTTACTGCCAACACGGAGCTTGGCCGCAAGGCCAAGGCCATTATGGAGACCGGGCACCTTGTTCCCGATGATGTCATGATTGGAATTGTCAGACAGGTCCTGAGTTCTCCTGTGGCCGCGCAGGGGTTTATTCTCGACGGGTTTCCTCGTACCCTCGCGCAAGCAAAGGCTCTCTCCGCAATCTTCGATGAACTGAAGATTTCTGATTACAAAGTGGTGAATTTCGACGTCGATGATGACGAAATCATTAGACGTCTGGCCAACCGCGTCATGTGTCGCAACGACGGCAAGATATTCAACATGGAGACGGACGGCGTCACTATCGATTCGCCATGCCCCGAATGTGGTGGAACGCTGTTCCAGCGTGATGATGATCGGGAAGAGACTGTACGGAACCGGTTGGCCATATATCAAAACACCACAGCTCCGGTCATCAACTATTACAAAGCGTGCGGCGTGGTCGTTAATGTGGATGGCATGGGCCCCATTGATGTCGTCAACCGTGAGATCAACGCGCTGGTGACTGGATGACGAGAGCGAATCCGCGGAGGAGGAAGAAGCCGTTGATCGTTGCTCACCGGGGTAGCTCAGGATCGGCTCCGGAGAATACGATGGCGGCGTTCGAGCTTGCGGTTGCAGAGGGTGCCGACATGATCGAGCTCGACGTGCGTATGACGCGGGATTATCATCTCGTTGTCCATCATGATCGGAATGTCCGCCGGACGACAAACGGGGTCGGAAATGTATGGGATCTGACGCTCGATGATCTGAAGCGGCTCGATGCCGGATCGTGGTACTCCTCCCGGTTCACGGGCGAACACATTCCCACCCTGTGCGAGGTGCTGTCTTTCTTGCCGGCCACTATTCTTGTCAATATTGAGGTCAAAACAGATGGCGAACGGCGGAAACGCCTGGCGTTTGGAGAATCGCTCATCCTTACGATCCTCGAAAAGAAGGTTCAAGACAGGATAATTGTCTCCTCGTTCGATCACGGATTCATCAAGCAGGTGCACAAGCTGCACCCGGCCATCAGGACCGGCGCGCTCTATGTCCCTGTGCGAGACGCCGTGAGGAAACCTTCGACCCTGGCACACCGCCTCGGCTGCGATGCGTTCATTTGCAGTCGCACGCAGTTGAGAAGGCGATTCGCCGATGATGCACATGCCCATAGTATTTTCCTGGGGTGTTATACCATTAACACCGGTGCAGAACTCAAAAAGGCATTGCGGTACGACGTTGATGCGGTGATTACTAACTACCCGCGGCGAATCCGCCAGTTGCTGCACGGCGCGCGACTTTCTTCCGATTGAATCTCCCTCATAACTTCTCTATATTTTCACATTTCGAATAACCTCTTTCTCCAGAATGAGTGTCATTGCTTCTTCTATTCGTCCTTTCATTATTCTGTCTCTTCTCTGCTATTCGGGTTGTAGTAATGAACCAAGTCCCGAGGAGAAGCAAGCGGACCGAACCCTTCGGCAGGCGAAGGAAGCCATTGCTGAAGGGAAACATACCCAGAGCCGCGCTCTTCTCCTGTCAGCCCTTACGCTTGATGAGAAGCTTGGCCGAGCTGCGCGCCTGGCAGAGGAGAGCGAGCTTCTGGCCCACAACTACAGCGCTGGTGCCACCATCGATAGCGCGCTGATGTTCTACCGTCGGGCATTGGAGCAGTACAAGGGGCTTGGCAATCGGAGAAAGGCGACAGGGATAACCCTCCAGATCGCGGCAACGCATCGCTTGATGGGAGAGGAACACGCCGCATTCGATATCTTGCTGGAAGCGGAGCGGCTGGCGAACGTGTTCGGTGACGATGAAGGAGTACGAGAAATCGGATGGGCGCTGCTGCCGCTCTGCCGTGCGGTTGATAGCAGGGAGGAAGAAGTCCGAATCCTGAATAACCTCCTTATGCACTCTACCGCCTCTGGCGGGACGGGCAGTCAGGCACGAATCCATTTTGAGTTCGGTATGTCGGGACTTCATCGGGGAGAGTACACCGGAGCCGTCGAGAGTTTCTTGCGGGCTCTTACGCTGGCCGATCAATCGCGAGATTCATTGCTGGCAATCTCAGCACTCCAGCAGGCGGCTATTGCGTTTGACAAGATGGGAAAAACAGCGGACGCATTTCAAATGTACACCGATGCGCTGACCCGTTCAGATACGACGCCTGGTGCCGATGCCTTGCGGGAGGAAATGCTTATCCGTGTCGGAAACATTTATCTTCGAAGCCGTCAATATGAGAATGCACGCAGGTTCTTTTCGGCTGCGCAGAACTCTGCCCTTCAACGCAAGAATTTACTTGCGGAGGGGTATCTGTCTCTCCAGCTTGGACATTGCGATTTCGAGGCACCGTCTCGGCGAGAGGACGCGACAAGGAGATACAAGTCCGCTCTGGATATGTTTATGACATCATCATTCCCGCGTGGAATGGCTTATGCGCTTCTCACTCTTGGAGCTGCCGCGCAGCGGAGCCAGAAGCCAAATGAAGCCCTTCAGTATTTCAAGTCGGCTGCCGACCAGCGGGACAGGAGTCTCATGCGCCCCTCCGAACATGATGTGTATGAAGATTGTGAGCACACGTTCCAGACGCTCCATCAATCTCATCCATATGATGCCCTTGTTGAACAACTTCTTTCCGTGGGAAACTACACGGAAGCTTTCTTACATATCGAGAGGAAGAATGAGAGGGATGTGTTCGATGTTCTCAGTGTCATTGATATTTCTGTCCGGAATGAGGAGTTGAGGGGCGCGCTGCAGAACTTCAAACACAGGAAAGGAATATACATCGCGGCTGAACATCAGCTTGCGGCCGCTCTGAAGGAACGCGCGACCGAGGAGCGGCTCATCAAGGAGTTGCGTGCAGTCCTTGATGGAGAAATGAAGGCTATGGAAGATATTGCTTCGTCAATACGAGAGCTGAAACCGGGGTTTGAAGCCCTGGCGAGTTTCGGCAACGTGCGGCTCGGCGAGATACAGCTGCTTGTCCCCCCTGGTGTTGCATTCATCCAATATGCACTCACACGGCGTTCGATGTATATGTATGTTATCACCTCATCGGAAATAGCAGTTCAACTTTCGGCGATTGAGAAGGAGCGCGTCCGGTCGCTTGTCGGTGAATTTGTCGCTTTGCTTCGTACCAGGAATAATGAGTCACGAGACGATCAAATCAGGCTTCTCGACAGGCGCCTGAAGGAACTGAACTCGCTGCTTTACGGCATCTTCATCCGGCCAATGGAACGAAATACCGCCGGTCTTTCAAAACTGATCGTTGTGTTACCGGCGGAGCTCTCCGCGCTGCCGTTACACGCGCTTCGATCTGAAAGTTGGCGTGCCGGTGGCTACCTCATCGAACAACACATGGTGAGTTATCTTCCGACAGCCCGCTCCTTATCCTTGAAAAGTGTTCGCACGGCTTCGCCGCCCGACATCATTGCCATTGGCAACCCGGGCGGCACCGAATGGGATGTGGAGTACGAGTTGCGTGATATTCGCGCGTTCTACAAGGATGCACGCCTATATTTCGATCAAAAGGCAAGTTTGACGACGCTACAGACTGAGCGTGGAGATGTGCTGCACTGTGCGGCGGCATTTCACTTTAACGAGCGCGCACCGGCCAATTCGTATCTGGTGCTGTCAGATGAAAAATCGATTGACACAAGAACGGAGTTGCGATGGGGAGAGTTGTTCTCGATCCCTCCTTTCTCCACCGTCATCATCTCGAATCTTGCCGGAGAATCGGCGATGCATCCGGCACAACCGATGATCTTTCTCACGAACGGCAGCGCCGATGTAATTCTCACAGCATATCCTCCCGCGAGGAAGACAAAGAAATTCTTCGGGGAGGTTTTCTACACAACGCTCCTTTCTGGTGGATCGACGCAGAACGCGTACAGGGAGGCATTACTTCGCATGATCAAGGAGCCTGAGTATTCTTCTCCGCATCACTGGGCTTCGCTCTTCCATTGGGGAAAATAAAAAAAGGGGATTCCCTCCCCCCGTCTGTTTGAAAATAGACTAACCCTACCTTCGACGTACTTTCACACTCCCCAAACCCGAATCGATACGGATATTCATTCTTCCGTCGGCACCGTTGAAGTTGTCGGTGATGTACTGATCATCGTTCACTGCTCGAAAATCTCTGTCATAGTCCAGTCGCGAGACCCAGCTTTTTTGGTAGAAAACCTTTGCACCGATCTCGTCGGGAACGACTATCGTGAGAACTCCGAGCCCCACTTCGATCTCGACGTCCACTTCATGGCTGAGATTGCCGCTGAAATCGAGCTTGTAGGTCCCGACACCGCCGTGGAATTTAAACCGCTTGAAATTTGCATTGCCCAGGTTGATGCCCGTGAATCTACTAACGCCCGACTCGATGGTGATGTCGTCGATCGTTGTTCTGTTGGGTTCATCGAACGTCAATGTTACGTCGCTTGCGCCGGTTGAGAGACGAAAATCTTTTACCTGCAAACCGGTCATATCGAAGTTTCCCTTTCCGACACCGAGTTGGATATCGAACGAGATTGGAATGGCACTGCTGAATTTCAGAAACCGCTTTCCGGCATCGAATGGGTTTACATTCAGTGACCCCTTTTTCCGCTCAACCTCCTCACCGATGGAAATATCCAGGTACCCAACCCGGTTTCGGATTGTGTAATCGACAGCAAGCTCGGGAATCCGGGTGCCTCCAACACTTTCCCCGAAGAGAATTTTCTCCGGCTCTCCTTTCGAGATGAACACGCTTCCGAACGACGACGAGAGAACAACATTCAGCTCTTTCTCCGTGGTGCGTCCAATCTCCTTGATACCGGTGTCACCAGAGAAGGCAAACGAACACAGAACAATAAGCGCCGCGAGAAGCGACGAAAGTCGTCGACCGATTGTGATGTGAAGGGGGTTCATGTGCCTATCTACTCCTTCTGATGGTACGGGAACGGCAGCCGATAGTTACGGAGTGAGTTATGGCGGTCGCGTTCGTCCGATGTGCTTCGAAAAATCCTTCAGTTTAGTAGTTCCTTATCTTATCTCGCAACGCTTTATAAAGAAGCTCCCGGGCTCTGAAAATATGAGCCTTCACCGTACCGATGGGGAGTTTCAGCTGTTTTGCAATCTCCTCATAGCTTCGCTCCTCTACGTGCCTGAGGCGAATAACCCGTTTGTATTTTTCCGGAAGCTTTGCGATTGCCTCAACCAGTAATTTGGATCGCTGGTCGCTGATAATATCCTTGTCGGCTTCGTAGGAGTCGTCGGGGAGCTCAAACGCATAATCGCTGTCTTTTGATTCGATGGGTTTGTCGATGGAATACGTTTGCAACTTGCGTTTCCGAATGTAGTCGATGCAGTTGTTGGTAGCGATCTTGTACAGCCATGTGGAGAAGGCATACTCTTCGTTGAAGCTCTTCAGAGAATTGAATGCTTTGATGAACGCCTCCTGGGTCAAATCCTCCACCTGATGTTTATCCCGCACCATCCGGTAGATAAAGTTGAAGATGGCATCATGGTATTTCTTCATCAATTTTTTGTACGCCGCGTCGTCCCCTTTCAATGCTTCGTGGATGAAACGGGAGTCTTCGGCGCGTGAATCGAGTCTATGATGGTCTGTGACGTCAGATGGGGAATGAGGTGGAGTCTTATGTGCCCGGGAGCGTTTCGACATTGAGAGGGAGACGTGAGACCCTGCGTTGACGTCATGGGCAAGTTACCGAAAAGGTCTCTAACTATCAAGCAATCATGCGAAACCCGCAGAACACCGTCACGTAGTTGCGACCTGATCCGCCGCTTGCATCGCTAACAGGAGTTTCCTACATTTTTACATGAAGCTTGAACACTATCCTGTCGACAAACTGCAACGCGAGATCGTCGCAATTGTCGCTCGGTACCTCGACCTGAAGCAGTACAAGCTGTTCTTCTTTGGATCGCGAGTCACCGGTACTGCCGCCTCCGGTTCCGACATTGATGTCGGCATCGACGGACCCGAGGCAGTCCCAGGTCACATCATGGTCGAGATTCGTGATGCGCTTGAGAACCTCCGCACGCTCTACACGGTTGATATCGTTGACTTCAAGCAGCTATCGCAGGAGTTCAGACAAATTGCTCTGGAGACAACTGAGCCCATAACCGTGGAAGAGGAATGACGAAGCGGGCCCCCCTAGTTGCACAATTCGGCAGGTCTGTGGAGCGACTGCGTGAAGTGTTGAGCTTGGAGAAGCAGGATTTCGTTCGCGACTCCGCCATACTGAGATTCGAAATAGCATTAGACCTGAGCTGGAAAGCACTCAGGACGTACCTGCTGGAGGTACATGGTGTCAGATGTTTTTCTCCGAAGAGTTGCATCAGAGAGGCGTACAGGATCGGGGTGCTGGAATATCAAGACGCGTGGTTGGATTACATCGACATGAGGAATATTGCGGTTCACACGTACAATGAGAATGTTGCAGAAGATGTGTACAGGAAGTTGCCGGCCGCCCTTCGATGCTTCGAAGAGCTTTATTCCAGGCTTCAATCACCATAGTGCTCATTATGTTCATTACGTTTGAAGGATTGGACTTCAGTGGAAAATCCACCCAGGCGCAGTTGCTCGTTGAGAAGCTGGCGAAATTACCTATTGCGAGAGGGGAAGCACTGCAGAAGGCGCATTTGATTCGCGAGCCGGGAGGGACGCACATCTCTGAGCGCATCCGCGAAATCCTGCTTGACAAGAAACACCTCGAGATGTCGGACGCAGCGGAGTTGTTTCTCTTCTCGGCCAGTCGTGCGCAACTCGTCACCGAGATCATCCTTCCTGCGTTGACCCGCGGTGACATAGTTGTCTGCGATCGCTTCGATGACTCCACAACAGTATATCAGGGCTACGGACGAGGGCTCGATCTTGATGCGATCCGGAACATCAACAAACTTGCAACGGATGGCATCGCTCCGGATCTTACGTTCTTGGTAGATATTCCGATCGAAGAAATCCGGCGCCGTAAAGGACTCGCCGGACTATCATTTGATCGCATGGAAGTGTCCGGCCACGATTTCTACGCGAGGGTTCGCAACGGTTATCTCGCGCTTGCGGCAGCGGAGCCGGATCGATGGTATCGTGTGGATGGCATGGCGTCAGTTGAAGAGGTGGCACGCAGGATTTGGAGCGTCGTAGAACAGAAACTCACGATTCATAAATCATCAGCGTAGGTGGGAAGAACAATGAAGCGACAGATGAGACCGGGAACGCGTCAATGGGGGATTATTTCCCTGGCCGCGAGTGTACTTCTCCTTTCGGGCGGGTTCTTGTTATTGCCCGACTCCGATTTTTTCTTGAAGATCAACAAGAGCATCGATGTCTTCGGAAGGGTGTACAAGGAGATAGCGACAAACTATGTTGATGAGGTTGACCCGGAGAAGTTCATGCAAGCGGGTATCGAAGGGATGCTCGGCACTCTCGATCCCTACACCGTATACATTGACAAGTCTGATGGGGATGAAGTGGATCTCCTTACCAACGGCAAGTATGGCGGCATCGGTGTGACGATTGGGTCGAGGGATGGTGTAATTCAGGTGATCACCGTGATGGATGGGTACTCTGCACAGCGCCAGGGCATTCTCCCGGGTGACAAGATACTCGAGGTGGATGGGTTGAAGGTGGGTAACAAGAAGCCCGATGAAATCCGCGCAGTGACGCGAGGCGAGCCGGGTACGGAAGTCAAGGTCTTGATAGAGCGTGAAGGTGAGGCTGCCCCACTTCTCTTTGTCCTGATCCGCGAAGAGATTCAGGTGAAGAACGTCACGTATGCCGATCTGATTGAACACGGCATTGCGTACATCCGGCTTGAGCGGTTCTCACGTAAGGCGGGTGACGAGCTTCGTCAGGCAATCAAGGAGCTGAAGCTGAAAGGTGAAATCAAAGGAGTGGTACTGGACCTTCGCGGAAATCCCGGCGGGTTGCTCGATGCCGCTGTCGATGTTGCGAGCAAATTTGTTCCAAGAGGGAGCCTCATCGTCAGCACAAAAGGACGCCGCTCAGACGCCGACAAGAAATACAATTCCAATGAGGAGCCCATGTTGGCCGATGTGCCGCTTGTGGTTCTCACGGACCGCAATAGCGCCAGTGCCAGCGAAATTGTTGCCGGTGCAATACAAGATCTCGATCGCGGATTGATTATCGGGGTCAGAACGTTCGGGAAGGGGCTGGTTCAAACGATACTTCCGCTCAACTATGGCGCGCAGCTCAAAATAACGACAGCACGATACTACGTCCCGAGTGGCCGCAGCATCCAGGAAGTCGATTATATGCACAGGGACAAGAACGGAGTCTTTGTGACCGTTCCGGATAGCCTGAGGCGTGAATTCAAGACAAAAGGCGGGCGGGCTGTGTACGAATTCGGAGGCATAACGCCTGATTCAATTGTCAAACCCGCAGATGCGGGATCCATGGTGAAAGAACTGCACAGAAAATCCCTCTTCTTCAGATTTGCCAACAGGTATATGGCAGATCATAAGCCGACATCATTCTCCAGCGTCACTCCTGAGATCTTCGATAATTTCAAGAAGTTTCTCGAGGGACAGAAGTTTGACTTTCAGGAAGAAAGTGAAGGGAAGGTGAAAGAGCTGCGTCGGATTGCCGAACGAGCCAACTACAGCAAAGAGGTGATGGAAGATCTCGACCTCCTTTCAGCAGCATTGGAAATGGAAAAAGGACAGGGGCTTGTTCGTTACAAAAAACACATCGAGAGGGAGCTGAACACCGAGCTCATGGCGCGGGTGAAAGGCGAGCAGGGACGCATCGCTGCCTCACTGAAGGACGATATTCAGCTCGAAACGGCAATACGAATCCTCCTTGACCAGAACGTCTACGCAATGAAGATCAAGTCCTGATGGATCTACTCGCGCTTGCTCTTCTTCTGGTTGCCGGTTGCGTTACCGGCTTCCTTGCCGGGTTCTTCGGTGTCGGGGGCGGGATCATTCTCGTCCCCATTCTGTTGGTCTACTTCAGTTCGATCGGTGTCTCGTCTCTTGTCGCGACACACGTTACGTTCGGCACGAGTCTTTTTATCGTGATCTTTGCCTCTGCTGCGTCGGCGTACAAGTATTACACGAATGGTCACGTGATCTGGCGAGCCGTTGCCGTCATCGGGATTGCAAGCATTGTGGGCGCGGCGATCGGCACCAATCTCGCCGCGGGAATGGAGGGAAAGACGCTCCAGAGAATCTTTGCGGCCGTTATTACTGTTGTCGCGTTCCGGTTGATGGGTGAATCGAAGACGAAAGAAGCGGAATCCGTGGCCAGCGCCTCTCCTGCCTGGCTCGCTGTCACCGGTGTGATCGTAGGACTTGTTTCATCCCTCGCAGGTGTAGGTGGTGGAGTGTTCTCCATTCCGATGATGCATTACATGCTGAAGTTTCCTCTGAAGAAAGCGCTTGGCACTTCCAGCGCCACCATCGTAATCACGGCCCTTGCTGCCACTATCGGTTATATGCTGAAAGGGTGGGATGAAATGACAACGTACGCCCCGGAACTTGCAGCACATACCATAGGCTACGTGGACTACTTTCACTCATTACCCGTGATCCTCGGAATGGTTCCCCTCGCCACAGTCGGAGCTGCGGCTGCACACAAAACAAACGTCAACAGACTTCGGACGCTGTACGCAATCTTCCTTATAGTGATTGCGGCGAGAATGTTTTTCGCGTGAGCATTTGCTATAGCATTCCCCTGATCATCTTTACGACTCTATCCAGATCTCCCTTCTTGTTCACAAAGTCGAGCGAATCCGATTCGACTGTAAGCAATGGTCCGAGTTTGTATCGCGAAGTCCACGCTTCATAATGCTTGTTGAGCTGCTCAAGATATTCCCGCTGAATCGACTGCTCGAAGTCCCTCCCCCGAAGAGCAATTTGTCTGAGGAGCGTATCGACGTTCGCACGAAGATAGATGAGTAGATCGGGAGGACGCAGATACTCAGTCATTACTTCGTAGAGCGCAACGTAATTTCTGTAGTCCCTCTCTTCCATATTCCCGATTTCATAGAGGTTGTGGGCAAAAATCTCAGCGTCTTCGTAGATCACCCTGTCCAGAACAACGGAGGTCGGCCCTTCCGTAATCGCTTTATGGCTTCGAAAGCGGTTTGAGAGAAAATACACCTGCAGATTGAATGACCATCGCCGCATGTCGGCATAGAAATCACTCAGGTACGGGTTGTCTTCCACCGACTCGAAGTATGGTTTCCAGTTAAATCTCTCACCAAGCAATCTGGTAAGGGAGGACTTCCCCGAGCCGATGTTGCCTGCGATTGCAATGAAGTGCTTTCGCCGTGACTTACGTTTGGAGCGTGCTCGTTTCCGTCGTGCAGCTGATTTCATTGATGTTGTGGGTGAAGTAGATGAAAAAGAGCGCGCAGTCCGTTGACAGCTCGCGGCCCGGGCCGTGAGAGGACATCTGCGTCAATTGTAAAAACCTTTCCGGCAAGAACAGCATTCAGCTTCGACCACTCCGGATAAAGATTCGTGATCTCGTCTGTGTCCTGAATAATTTCGGACATGAAAATCAGAACATCGGGATTGTTCTCGAGAACGACCTCGCGACTGTACGTTGGGTAGGTTGATCCCGTTGAAGCAGCGATGTTGACCCCACCGGCAAGCTCGATCAGTTCATTGAGGAATGTGCTCGTCCCAACAACAATGATCGGCTGCAGGGATACAAAAAAAAGAACTCTGGGTCTGACCGCCTTTTGTGTGAGAGTTTTGACAGAATCCTCCACGTTCTTCATCGAGTACACCAGCCGTGCAGCCTCTTCTTCACGCCCTGCAAGAGAGCCGATCTTCGCGATGGATTCTCGAATTCCCTGGAGCGTTCGCGGGTTGGTGACAAAAACCGGCACTCCGAAGCTGGTGAGCTTGTTGAAATCTTCCCGTACATTCCCCTCCATAGTGAGGAGAATCAGGTCCGGCCTCAAACTAACAATCTTCTCAATATTCGGATTAATCACGCCGCCGACCTGCTCTTTTGATTTTGCTGCCAACGGATAGTTACAGTAGTCTGTCACACCGACAACTCGGGATCCCGCGCCAATTGCAAAAAGTGACTCCGTAATACTAGGGGCGAGCGAAACGATGCGTTGGGCAGCTGAGGGAATCGAAACACTCCGATTCAGGTCATCGACCAGCGTGATTTGTGCACCGAGATTCGTTGCACACACAAGGGCAAGAAAGAGCACTCGGGGGGTGGAATGCATGGATAATCGCAGTTGAGAATCTTGGTGTCCAATATAGAAGGGAACAAACAGAGAAGCAAGAAGCGCGGCTGCCTTCCAACCACCGAGTGTGTCGGCGGATAGGTGGCACTATCTCGTGAGCAACATCTTCTTTGTGGACCTATACGATCCGGCAACGAGTTTGTAGAAATACACCCCGCTTGCCATGCCATTCGCATCCCACTCTGCTTCGTACGTGCCCGGCTCCTTCATCTC
>JACQVJ010000076.1 GCA_016209805.1 Ignavibacteriota bacterium | reverse complement strand
ATCGTGTTCCGAGGATTCATTCGCGCTTTCAGCTCATCACTCAAACCGGAACCAACCAGTATCAAGCCAATATCCTTGCGATCCAGACCTCGGAAGATGTCAATCAGGTGATCAACGCGTTTTCGGCCGTTGCCCTCACCCATTCGGCCGATCGAAATCACTACCTTATCGAATGGAATTCCAAACTCCTTCTTGATCTCTTCCTTGGTCTCATGTACCGCGGGGTAAGCTTCGTAATTGATGGTGTTGTTGGCGACGAATAGCTTCGATCGAGAGTCAGACTTGATCCATTCCGTACAAGCCTCCGAGTAAAGAATCAAGGCGTCGGCCATTCCATGCACATAGTTAAATATGTGGTAGCGCAGTTTGCTATGCTTGGCATCCCAGTTCCCTCCCTTGGTCCAGAAGGCAAAAGGAATCCTGCGCACCTTCAACCAATGGATCAGCGGCCACGTAATGGAATCCTTCAGGTGGAGAAATAGTATCACTGCGGTCGGCCGCGCATCTACAATCGCTCTTCTGTATCGAAGGAAATTGAATGGCAGTTCGTGTAATGGAAACTCAAGAGGCCTTCGGTTTTCCTTTTGGAGACGGTCTGCAATGACCGAGAACTCGAAGCCGAAGTCACGAAATCTTCGGTGGAAGTAGTTGTACACCGACACCCTGTAGTGCATCACTACGTTTGAGATGAGCAGCACGTTCCGCTGCTGGTGATCGGTTGATTGTTGAGATGGGATTGTAAGCACTACTGCACGCTTCCCGCAGGATCCGCGCATTGCAACTGGAAAGAGAGGTGCGCCAGAGCCTTGAACATCGTGGCCTGTCCCCAGTGGAGCATCGGAGTTTTTGCTTTCAGCAGCGGATACTGCCGGTAATAGAAGTACCCTTGCGGGTCTTGCATGTTCCGGATCGCCCAAGCAGCCACCTTCTCTGCAAGTCCCCGGCATTCCGGATCGCGACGCGAGAACCGTGCCAGCGTATCAATCGATTGCGCAACACATTGAATATCCACAGGATAGGTTCGCGTATGGTAATACTTCGGAAGTCCGCTATCCTCGAAAAAATGACTCTTGTAGAACGCCAGGCCCTTGTCGAGATTCGTGCGGAACTCCTGGTCACCGGTCGCCTCCAGGTAGGCATCCAGACTGTCCAGGTTGTAGCCGGTATGGAAATTGTCGATCCAGTGGTACTTGGGCTCTTCTGCATACCACCATGCTCCGTCGGGTATTTGCCTGGAACAGCTATATTGCATGGCCGAGCGGGCGACCCGGCGGTATTCCTCGTTACCATTGTGCTTCGCGGTCTGGGCAAGAAGACAGGCACCCAGCATGTTGGAGTTGTGGACCGACTCCTGGCGGTGTGCAAGGTAGCTCAAACAGGAGCCACTAGCAGTTTTCTTTCGGGGTAGGTCGAGGATCCACTTGCACGCACTCTCCGCAATCCCCAGAAACCACCTGTTTCCGGTGATCTCGAAAGCCTCGATGTAAGCTTGACCAATGAGGCTGGTCCACACGATGATGGGATCTTCACTGGTGTAGGATCCCCCGCGGGAGACAAAATCAAAATGATTGCTCCAACTGTGGTGCTGAAAACGCGCTACCTTGTGTTTGTCAATCCACTCCAGACACGCAGTGGCTTTGTCGAGAAGAGACGGCTGGTGTGTTGCTTTGTGGAACATCAAATATCCCCAAGCCATGTAACCTCGGCCTTTGGTTGAATCCTTGGGCCGAATCCCGAACAGTGGCCGGAGATTGAAGGGGCATTGTCGAACAGCTTGCATCAGAATACGTTCGGCAAGCAGGTTGCCAAACGCTAGAGGACGCGCCCATGACGATAGCCCGTCAAAGGGCTCGTAGCCCCGATAATCGTGATCCTCTACCCATTGTTGAACCAGCTTCAAGGATCGTGAGATCGTCTGACTGCCGATGATCCGAGGGCTGCTCGCGACGACCGCGTTCAGGGCAGTCGTAGCGTCTGTAGACACCATTGCGGTTTCTCCCCCTCCACGTGAATGTGCCTATCAGCGT
>JACQVJ010000071.1 GCA_016209805.1 Ignavibacteriota bacterium | reverse complement strand
GGTGTTAACTGAATGGATCAACTCTCAACGAGACCGCGGACACCTCTCACACTTCGTCGAACAATCCTTGTCGTCTCAGTCCTGCTTATCCTGCTCATCGCCGTCTGCGTGATCGGGTTGTCGATTGGCAGTGTGTCTATTCCATTCTCAAGTATCCTCGCATCCCTGGCAGGAGACGCTTCCGTATCTGAGACGGAAAGAACCATCGTCCTTGCTATTCGTCTCCCCCGCGTTTTGCTGGCGATACTTGTTGGGGCAGGGCTCTCGGTAGCGGGAGTTGTTTTTCAGGCACTCCTTCGGAACCCGCTTGCAGAGCCGTACATCCTTGGGATATCTAGCGGCGGGACGGTCGGCGCCATTCTTGCCATCAGCCTTGGGGCAGCCAGCGTAGCCACACCGATGGCATCGTTCATCGGAGCGGCTGCCGTCATGTTCCTTGTGTACAGCATTGCCCATCGCCGCGGACACCTTGACACGAACACGCTCCTTCTTGCGGGAGTGATGATTGGGGCGTTCTTCAATGCTGCGGTGTTGTTGATGATCGCAGTGTTTAATCAGGAGCTGCGAAACGCCTTCCTCTGGTTGATGGGAAACCTGAGCATGGCAAGCATCGACTCGATCGCTGTCGTTGCGCCGTTCATTCTGCTAGCTTCCATCGCCCTAATGTTCCTTTCCAGGAGTTACAACCTGATTGCCACAGGCGATGAAACCGCAATGCAGCTTGGCGTTGAGGTTGCGAAGATCAAACGTGCCTCCTACATTCTCGCTTCCCTCATCACGGGCCTCGCAGTCTCTGTCAGCGGTGTGATTGGCTTTGTGGGACTGATCATCCCTCACATGTGTCGGATGGTCTTCGGCCCCGACCACCGACTGCTTATCCCTGCATCGTTTCTTATCGGTGCGAGCTTCCTCATCCTGGCAGACGTCCTCTCGCGCACACTCATCGCTCCAACGGAAATTCCAGTCGGTGCGGTAACCGCTGCCATCGGCGCACCGCTGTTTGTATATTTGCTGAAGCGGACGTAATCCAGATCAACAGGCCCGCCCGCTCCCCCTCACTGCAACTCCACTCCGCGAACTCTCGACTCTGGACTCCCTGACTCTTGATGTGCTCGGTCTGAACGGAGATCCAGTAAGGAAGGAGAGCACGACTCTAAGTTTCACTCCGAAGAATCGGCTTTGATGAGTTCATCAATGTGTGTGTGGACTCCATTCCTATTCACTTGGTGATAGGTCTTGACCGGCAGGCCGTAGATCTTGATGAATCCCGCTGATGCAGCGTGATCGAACGAATCTTCTTTCGTATAGGTCGCAAGCGCGGGACTGTAGAGCGACCGCTCAGAAGCTCTTCCAGCTATCACGACTGCACCCTTGAAGAGCTTCACCGTTACCGTTCCAGTGACGTTCCGCTGCGTGACGTCAACGAACGCGTCCAGCGCGTTGCGCAACGGTGAGAACCACAAACCGTTGTACACGAGGTTTGCGTACTTCTGAGCAAGCTCATTCTTCAGATCGAATGTCGGCTTATCCAGCGTCAACCGCTCCAACTCTGTGTGTGCAAAATGAAGAATGGTCGCCGCTGGAGCTTCGTAGATCTCGCGTGATTTGATCCCCACCAGTCGGTTCTCCACGAGATCAATTCTCCCCACACCATGAGCACTACCAATCTCATTTAGCAGATGGATCAACTCAACGGAATCCATGTGCCGACCGTCCACAGCCGTAGGAACACCTGCTTCGAACTCAATGCTCACATATTCAGGCGTATCCGGAGCCGCCTCAGGCGCAACGGTACGCTGGTACGCGTCTGCCGGTGGCTCCACCATCGGGTCTTCCAGCACGCCGCACTCAATACTGGTGCCCCAGATATTCTCGTCAATTGAGTACGGGCTGCTCACCGTCGCGGCCACCGGGATGTTGTGCTTCTTTGCATACGCGATCTCCTCTTCCCGCGATGTGAACTCCCACTCACGCAGTGGTGCAATCACCCGAAGATGTGGAGCAAGTGCCGCCACAGAGACTTCAAACCGCACCTGGTCGTTTCCCTTCCCCGTACAGCCATGTGCAACCGCATCAGCATTCTCCTGGAGCGCGGTCTCCACGAGCAGTTTTGCGAGCAAAGGACGCCCCAGCGACGTCGCCATCGGATACACATGCTCGTACAGCGCGCCGGCTCTCAATGCAGGAAACACGTAGTGCTCGACGAACTCCTTCGTCGTGTCCAGAACAAACGCTTTCGTCGCACCCGTCTTCAGAGCTTTTTCCTCCACACCATTGAGCTCTTTGGTCTGGCCGAGATTGCCGGTGACGGTGATAATCTCGGCGTCATACTTCTCCATCAGCCATTTGATCATGACTGACGTATCAAGCCCACCGGAGTAGGCGACCGCGATCTTCATGTTCTTTTTCATTATTTCCCTTCGATTAGTTTATCTTTGAGAAAACGGATGACGTGCGTTATCTTCGTTCGTGACGAGGGAATGACAAGCAGCGTGTTATCGCCCGCCACCGTCCCGATAATCTCCGCGTGAGGTTGAATGTCAAGGAACTCGCCAACGATGCTTGCGCAGCCCGGAAGAGTTTTGATGACGATGATACTCTCATTTGCCCGAATCGAGATCACCTGCGTCCCAACCACCGGCTTCAGTACCTGGACTTCCGCTGCTCCACCCTGCAGTGTATAACGTGGTCCTTCCGCGGACATTACCCGGCTCACTCCAAGCTCGGTAAGGTCGCGAGAAAGGGTGGCCTGTGTGACAATATGTTTCCGTTTCCTTAATTCGAGCCGCAACTCATCCTGATTCGCAATGGGCTTTCCGTTGATGATCTCCTTGATGGCGAAGTGGCGCGCGTGCTTTAGCATATGTTGCAACTCTATACTGAAATCGACTCGATGGTCAACGCGTTGATGACTTGAATGCTCGCGAACTGTGCGAGCTGCTCGACAAGGAGAGGAAGTCCCTTTTCATTGTAGAGCCTCCGCAGGATGTGGAATGTATGAGCGCAGGAGCTCCGTCCCGACCCCCTCATCGGTGAAGATCTCGAGAAGCAACGAATGCTTGACACGTCCGTCGATCATATGAACCTTCTGCACGCCTGCATCCAGCGCATCGAAGGCGGAGCGAATCTTGGGGACCATTCCGTTAACGACGACTCCTTCCTCGATGAGTCGCCGGGCATCTTCCTTCTTCAAGCTGTGCACAAGCGCTCCGTTCACCAGCACACCTTCAACGTCGCTCAAGAATACGAGCTTCTCGGCTTTCAGTGCCGCAGCAACACTCGCCGCTGCAAGATCGGCGTTGATGTTGTGCGCCGACCAGGACTTGTCCACGCCTATTGGCGCAATGACGGGCATGGTGCCGTTATGTAGAAGGAGGTTGAGGAAGGTGGTGTTCACGCTCGTCACTTCTCCCACCAAGCCAAGATCGGTCCCGTTGTCCGTTGTCTTCTCTACGCGCAGAAGATCCGCATCGATGCCGCAAAGACCGGCTGCCTCTCCATCATGCTGGTTGATGCGGGCAACGATGTCCTTGTTCGTTTTTCCGGCAAGGACCATTTGCACAACTCGCATCATCGCCTCTTCGGTGTAACGCTGACCATTGATGAACCTGGTTTCCAGGCCGAGCTTGCATGCAATGTCGGTGACTTCCTTGCCACCACCGTGAACGATGGCAATCTTGATACCGATTTTCTTCAGCAGCGATACATCTTGCGCGAACGACTCTTTGAGCCCATCGTCGATCATTGCCGCGCCGCCGTACTTGATGACGAACGTCTTCCCCTCATAGCGCTGGATGTACGGGAGCGCCTCGATCAGGACTTCGGTCTTGGTGGAAATTGATGTCATGGCATCACGTCCTGTAATTTGCATTGATGGTGACATACTCCTTCGAAAGATCGCACGTCCAGAACAACGCAGCATGCGACCCCTGGTGAAGATTGACGGTGATTTTGATCTCCTTCCCGTTCAGCGCACGTTTCGCCTCCTCTTCCGAGAAAAGAATCACATAGTTCTTCTGCAGAATCGGGACATCGCCAAAGAAGATTTCCACCTCGGATGGATTGAAGTCGATGCCGGAATACCCAACCGCAGCGAGAATGCGTCCCCAATTCGCATCCTCGCCATGGATCGCCGTCTTGACCAGACTGGAATTCGCAATGGACCGCGCCGCCCGGACC
>JACQVJ010000070.1 GCA_016209805.1 Ignavibacteriota bacterium | reverse complement strand
GCTTCAGAGCCTCGAGTCCATCAAGCTTGGGCATCGTGATGTCCATGAACACCACCTCCGGCCGCTCGGCAGAGATTTTCTTTATCGCTTCCTCACCGTCCCTTGCGACCCCGCTCCTGTAACCTTCTTTTCTGAACACCTCACGGAAGGCAAACAGGATTTTCTCATCGTCGTCAACTATCAGTATTTTCCCTTTCTCTTGTTTCATGAACCACCTTCCGACATGCTGCGTGAAGAAGAAACATCGCCCACACCATCTGTGCTCCCGACGAACTCATGCGGGAGTGCATCACGACGAGGCAACACGATTCTGAAAGCAGTTCCCTTCCCTCGCCCGCTGCTCACGGTGACGATTCCTCCGTGCGCGTTCACTGTTCGTCTCACCATCGGAAGACCAAGCCCCGTGCCATTCGCTTTCGTTGTGAAGAAGGGATCGAAAATCCTGCTCAGGACATTTCGGTCTATTCCAGGACCAGTATCACTGATTTCGATGAGAGCACACGGCGTCCCTTTGCCCAGCACAATTTCTCGCCCCCCTTCGCTTGAAGGTGATTCACTCGATTCAGTATACGCGAAATCACGAAGCGTCTTCCGCATGCGAATTCTTCTGGTGATGACTGAGATTCTCCTGTTGCCGGACTTTGTGGTCCGACTGCCAAACGCCTGAACGGCATTCAGGAGGACATTGACCACCGCTTCCCTCAGATGAGGGCCATCGAGCAACATGGTTGGGAGCTTCGAATCGAGCTCTTTCGTAAGGACGATGTGGTGGCTACCAAGATGTGGTTGCACGAATGCGATACCCTCATCAATGATGCGGTTCAGATGTTCCAGTCGGAACCCCATCGGCGATGGTCGGGCAAAGCTCAGCAGCTCTGTGACGACGCGTTCCATATGATAGATGGAATCGAGGGCGACAGAAAGCGACTTCCTGCTGGTCCGGTTGAGGCGCTTCGATTCGCTTTGGAGCTGCAGAATCATCTTGATAGAGGTAAGTGCATTTCGAAACCCGTGCGCGATAATAGCGGACATTTCACCGGCCGCCATGAGTTTCTCCGTCTGGATGATATGTTGTTCCAACCTCTTCCGCTTTGTGATATCCGTAATGATCTCGAGGATCGAGGTAATCTGTCCATCCTCCTTCATTGGAACCGCGATATGCTCAATGAAGCGTTCGCCTCCGCTGCCATCCCCAGTGCGGTCCACATGACTTACGATACTCCCTGTCTGAACAGCTTCTCTGCACACGCAGTGCTGGCAGAATCCACTCCCGCAAAACACGACCTGGCAGTCCTTGCCGCGCACCTCATCGAGGTCAAAGCGCGTAACTGCCGTAAACGCAGCGCTCGCCGTCTGAATACGAAATTCCCGATCCAACAACACAAACGCACTTGGAACATTGTCCAGGATTGCCTGAAGTTTCGATTTTTCCTCTGTAAGCTCACGCGTCCGCAGTCGTACCATTTCTTCAAGTCTCGTACGATGATGCTCGATCTCCCGCTCATGCGACTCAAGCGATGCCGCCATCAGGTTGAATTGGAATGCAAGCTTCTCAATTTCGTCGTGCGTTTCGACCTGGAGGCGGTGCCCATAGTTGCCTTTCGCAATGATCTCTGCGCCGCGTTGCAATGCTGAGATCGGCTTCGTGAATTGCTGAGTGGCAAGCAAGCCCAACCCGATTGCCGTTGCCAGAAAGAGCAGGAGTGCTCCTGCAAACTTCCATGTAAAGGACTTTGCCGGGCCCAGAATAACATCTTTTGAAATGCTCTCGAAGACGTAGAGAGGCACAGTGAAGCCGGGAGATGCGCCTCCCGCGATCGCTCCGTGCGTCGAGAACAAGGGGGCAAAAGAAATTATCTCATCAATTCCTTCCGAGACCGTTCCTTCATTTCCCGAGAGGAGAGTGGCTACAATCTCCTTGGGGTAGTCGCGTCGCAAATTATCCTCCTCCCGTGAGGCAAGCAGCTTGTTCCAATCCTTCTTCTTCTCGGAGTGATACAGGTAGTATCCTTCATCGCTGACGAGAACCACTCTTCCCGTTACACTAAGATGCCGTCCTGATTCTATCACACCGAACAAATCTTTTGCGTAGACATTTGCTATCAGGATACCTGTCCGTTTTTCCGCTCCAAACAGAGGCAAGACGAAGCTTATGACGGGACCGCGCTCATGATGCGGATCCACAAGTTCAGCCGGTGCAAATGCAATCTCATCCGGCTTGAGATTTCTGGCAAGGAGGAAGTAGTACGTTTCGCGTGCCTGGCGAAACTCCGAAGAGTCGACGATACGATAGCTGTGCGTGGATGCCGCGGCAATGCTATCCTCAACGCGAAACAGCTCGTCTCCTTCCTCACTCACAATCCGAATTTGATAATAGATTCCCTTTGTCTTCGCAAACGACAGCAGGTCAGAGTAGAGTTGGCGGATCAGATCACGCGTGTGAGGGTTGCGAGCATTCTCGTATGCATGAACGAGTCTCTGAAGGGACGAGGAGTTTTTGAGCAGCCGAAGGTCACTCTCCACCGTGGCGAGGAAGTTTGACGTTTTCTCCCGGATCGTATGAACATCGTGGGTGAGATTCTCAAATGCGATCTCTTCCATCATCCTTACGTTGGAAAAGATGCTGTGGACCCCCACCAAAGCAACAGGCACGATGGAGAGACCTGTGAAGGCAATGATAAGCTTGCTCCGAATGGAGAGCCACGGGAATATCTTGTTGAGGTTCATCATCGCGAATCAAATCTAACAACTGCTGGCGTTACATTCAATGAGCTATCTATGTGTTGGGAGGAAGTTGATTCGAACTGGCATGGTGAACGGGGATGAGGTGTCGAGACAGTCGTCCTCTTTGTTCGCAAGGC
>JACQVJ010000069.1 GCA_016209805.1 Ignavibacteriota bacterium | reverse complement strand
GCGAAGTCACGATCGAGTGCGAAGTCGATTTCCTGAAGCTCTCGAGCTACGGCGACGCGAAGATAAGTTCGGGGGATGTGAGGCTGCTTAAAGATCTGAACTGTCAGGTTGAAGGACGTGACATTATTATCGTCGAAGACATCGTGGATTCCGGTCTCTCGATGGAATACATCCGGAACCTGATTGGGCGCCAGAACCCGAAGTCGTTTAAGATTGTTACACTTTTGTACAAGAAGGAGTCGGTAAAGACGCCGATTACTATTGACTACGTCGGGTTCTCCATCCCGAAGGACTTTGTCATCGGGTACGGACTCGATTATGCGCAGCGCATGAGAAATCTGAAGTCGATCTATAAATTGACTGAGAAGTCGAAGTGAAGAGAGGCACAGCAGATGGAAGAACAGAAAAAATCTGAAAGCGGCCGACGGTCGAGTGACCAGGGCAAGCGTCAGTTCTCGCGCCCCGGCAAGGGGAAACGTTCCGGCCAACAAAACCGTCCCGACGACGACTTCAACTGGAACAAAGTCCTGAAGGTTGTCCTCAGCTGGTCGGCAATCATTCTCCTTGTGTTCCTTGTCATGACCCTGTTCAAGGGTGCCGAAGGGAACGAAGTGGAGGTGACATACACCGAGTATCAGCAATTCCTTCACAATAACGAAATCCACGAAGCGACGATCAAAAAGTCGGAGCTGTCGAATTACGATTTTCATGGTACTCTCAAAGAACCAAGACGGCTCCAACGCGGCGGCAAGGACGTTATGTTTCAAAAGTTCACGCTTACCCTGCCGATTCTGGATAGTGACGTGATCAAGGACTGGACGGATCGCGGACTGAAGTTCACTGTCGTGCGGGAGGATAATGCCTGGATTAGCGCGCTGGTGGGAGCGCTTCCGTGGGTGTTGCTCCTCGTTGTCTGGCTTATCATCATGCGACGGATGCAGGGTGCAGGGCCGAAGGGGATCTTTTCGTTTGGAAAGAGTCGAGCAAAGTTGCTGAGCGAAGGTGCACCAAAGGTGACTTTCCTCGATGTGGCGGGGGCCGACGAAGCAAAGATCGAGCTGGCAGAGGTCATCGAGTTTTTGAAAGAACCTACGAAGTTTCAGAAGCTGGGCGGAAAAATACCTCGTGGCGTGCTGCTGCTCGGCCCTCCGGGTACGGGGAAAACACTGCTTGCACGTGCCGTGGCCGGTGAGGCGGGTGTCCCGTTCTTCTCAATCTCGGGTGCTGATTTCGTCGAGATGTTCGTTGGCGTGGGCGCAAGCCGTGTGCGCGACCTGTTTGAACAGGGGAAGAAGAGTGCGCCGTGCATCGTCTTCATAGATGAAATCGATGCCGTCGGCCGCCATCGCGGAGCGGGTCTTGGCGGAGGCCACGATGAGCGCGAACAGACTTTGAACCAGCTGCTCGTGGAGATGGATGGCTTCGAGCAGAACAGCGGCGTGATCATCATCGCGGCAACCAACAGACCGGACGTGCTCGACCCTGCGCTGATGCGTCCGGGACGTTTCGACCGGCAAGTTGTTGTGGATCGCCCCGACGTGAAAGGTCGTGAGGGAATCCTGCGCGTTCACACGAAGAACATCCCGCTGTCTGAAAACGTAAAGCTGGATGTTCTCGCGAAGGGAACCCCCGGATTGGCCGGCGCTGAATTGGCCAACCTTGTGAATGAGGCAGCCCTACTTGCAGCGCGGCAGAACGCCAAAGCGGTTACCATGCGTCACTTCGACGAGGCGAAGGACAAGGTGATGATGGGAATGGAACGAAAGAGCATGATCATCTCAGAGAAGGAAAGAAAAGTAACATCCTACCATGAGATCGGTCACGTGCTGGTTGCACGCATGATTCCCGAAGCAGACCCCGTGCACAAGGTAACCATCATTCCACGCGGCCGGGCACTCGGGCTGACAACCTATCTTCCCATCGACGAGAAACACACGTACTCCAAGGGGTACCTTGAAGCGATGATCACGTACGCGCTCGGGGGACGGGCGGCAGAGAGGATCATATTCGGCGAGCTGACGACAGGCGCCGGCAACGATATCGAGCGTGCGACAGAGATTGCCCGCAAGATGGTGTGCGAATGGGGCATGAGCGAGAGACTCGGACCCCTTGCCTACGGCCAGAAGGATGAAGAGATTTTCCTCGGACGGCAGATCACTCGACACCAGAACTTCAGCGAGCAGACGGCTGTCCTGATCGACGAGGAAGTAAAGAAGATCGTGAACACCTGCATGAAGCGGGCCGAGAAAATATTGAACGACAACCTCGACACACTTCACCGGCTCTCGCTTGCACTCCTCGAGCGCGAGATCCTCGATGCCACCGAGATTGACACGATCATCCGCGGTGAAGAATTGCCCCCGCCGGAGGAGCGCGGAAATGGCCAGCCTGTGCCGGAGGACAAGCGCCCGACAGAGGCTGCAGCGCCGAAGCAAAATCCCAATGTCACAAAATGACCGGGCTTCCAAATGTCGAGGAGAGTTACTCCGCTGAGGTAATCCGGAAGTCCATCCATCTCTGCTCACTCTCGATCCCGATCATTTATTACTACATCACGAAATCAACTGCGCTGACAATTCTAATTCCGCTTACACTCCTGTTCGCGTTGACGGATATTTCCCGGCACCTTCATTCGTCAATCGGCGAATTCTATCACAAATATTTTGGCTGGCTGCTGCGGGCACACGAGCGCAACCAGGACGCACGACGACTGAACGGCGCGACCTACGTCCTCCTCTCGGCGTCGCTCTGCGTGTGGCTTTTCCCCAAGGTCATCGTCATCTCGGCGTTCGCAATCCTCATCGTCTCCGATACGGTAGCGGCGTTGATCGGTCGGAAGTATGGCAAGCATCCGTTCCTCGACAAGAGTCTCGAAGGCACCGCCGCGTTCTTTGTAAGTGCGATGATCGTTGTCGGCATCGCGCCTAAAGTCTCCGACCTGCCGATGGAATATCTCATCGGATTTGTGGGCGCATTATTGGGCGCGCTCGTGGAGGCAAAATCGGTTGCGATCGACGACAACCTCTCGATCCCTCTCAGTATTGGAGGAGTGATGTGGCTGCTGTACGGCATCTTGCTCCCCGCGGTGGATGTCTTTGCGCTCGACAAGCTTGTATAAATCGGAGGCTCGCGCTCAATGTCCAGACAATCCCGCGTCTACCTTTCCGGTGGGATGGAGTACGCGACCAACGAAGGGAGAGATTGGCGCGACGAATTGCATGGATGGCTTGAGCGGGAACTCGGATGCAGAGTATTCAATCCCAATCATGAGAGTGAGAAGTTCATTCGGGAACATGCCCCACATCTGAATCTCCGCCAGTCGAAATTCGACGACCTCCAGCGATTTCAATCCGTTATCTCCCGCATCGTTGAGCTTGATTGCGGGGAAATCGCTGAGCACTCGGACTTCGTGGTGTGTTACTGGGACGAGGCAGCAATGAGAGGGGCCGGAACAAAAGGAGAGCTGACAATAGCGAAGTACTTCTCCAAGCCGGTCTACATTGTGACAGCGATGCCTCACCATGATATACCCGGTTGGGTGCTGGGTTGCGCGACGCAGCTCTTCTCGTCGTTCGACGAGCTCAAGAGCTTCCTCTCTGCAAAATGATCTCCTGACCTAAGCGGTGATTTTTTCAGAAAAACTCTTGCATCTCTCGTTGTATTTTTTGATTTTTCAACAGTTCAAACCTACCCCATTCTCGGTAGCGCCAACCCTAAAGCACAGTTCCAACAATAATAAGGGACCATCATGAAAAGATCTACTGCCTTAGCCGCCATCGTTTTGTTGGCGCTTGGTGTGGTCGCGTCGTTCGCACAGGACGACCCTCGTTTCGACACACCACCAATTGCCTTCCCACAGGTGAATCCACAGCCCCAAGGGGCCACTATCAACGTTATCACAAGTGTTGACGGGTGGGACAATTTCGACCTTGGAACCACAAATGCTGAACCTCACATGGTGACAAACCCGTTGAACCCGCTTTGGTTTTTCAATGCCTTTAACACGAACAGCACATTTCGGACTACGGACGGGTTATCTTGGACCGCATCATCACCCAACTTTGGCGTTTCACCACAAGGCGATCCAGTCACCGCGTACGATAGTCTAGGCAACCTTTACTACGAAACAATGTACGGGGGACCAGTTGGTTGCAGGGTTATTCGTTCGACGGATAATGGGGCCACATGGACTGCCGCTGTAACTGCAATAAGCGGTGTTGACAAGAACTGGATTGCTGCCGACCAGACGATGGGGCCGTTTGCGAATTACGTGTATACAACAATGACACGCTCGGGCGGCGGGAACTTTGCGCGCAGCACAGACCTCGGTGCAACGTGGACAAACACCTTTGCTCCAACAACGCAAGTCCTCCCCGGGATGATGGTTGCTGTTGGCCCAAACGTGTTTGGCGATAGCGACATTTCCGGAGGGTGTGTGTACGTCGTTACTCACTCGGGAACAAATGCAGCCGGTATCTACACATTCTACTTGTCAACCGATGGTGGGTTGACCTTCAACCAAAAATCGACGAACCAATTCTCCAACTTGATCGGTACGCAGCTCAGCGGCCGCTCGACAGTCCAAGGGATGCGCTGCCGGCCTTATCCAATGATTGCAGCCGATAACAGCTTCGGCTCGTATCGGGGAAGGCTCTACCTTGTGTACGCTTCCAACAATCCGGCAGGCGACGGGAACAAGTCGGATATCTTCCTTCGCTACTCCACCGATCAGGGGACGACCTGGTCTGCAGCAGCTGTTGTCAACGACGACCCGAGTTCACAGAACAACTTCCAGTTCCATCCCGCTATCTGGTGCGACAAGGAAACGGGGAGGCTCTATATCAAGTTCTACGATACGCGTCGCGTTCCCACAAGCGATAGCATGGATGTGTATGCGACCTATACGGACGACGGCGGCGTTACGTTTGCTCCGAACCAACGCCTCACCAACAGAACATTCAAGATCAATATCTCGGGTGCGGCAGGTCCCACATATCGGGGGGATTACGACGCAATAACATCAAACCGCTACGCTGCACTGGCGGTGTGGACAGACTTCCGGAATGCACCCAGCCCGAACTATCTCGGCATGACTGCCTACTTCCCTGACTTCGCCATGCTGGTTTCACCCACAGCCGATACACTTGGATTCAGCGACAGCGTGGATGCGGTTTTGAAAGTCCCCGCTGTGAAACTCTACACCCACTCGGTGAAGTTCACTGCTTCGGTATCACCTGCGGCGAATTTTTCGTTCAGCTTCCCGCAGGGTGACTCCCTTACAAGCTACCCTGACTCCTTGATCATGAGGATCAAGACCACAGGCGTTGCACAGGGGAACTATACTGTGACCGTCACAGGTGCAGGTCCCAACGGCACACCGGTCCACAGACGAACGGTCAATATCAGGGTCGAGACGATTACGAATGCTGTCGCAGTGATCGTACCAAATGGAGGAGAAAACTGGGAGGTTGCATCGAGCCAGAATATCCAGTGGAACAGGTCCGGATCGGTTGACGCCGTGAAGATCGACTACTCGGTCAACAACGGATCCAGCTGGACAAACATTGTATCAAGCGTTCCGGCAACGCCTGGAACGTATGCGTGGACTGTCCCCAACACACCAACTACGCAGGGACGTGTCAGAGTGACGTGGGCAAGCGATACCACCATCACGGACCTGAGCGACGGTCCGTTCACGATAAGCACTGCCGGAGGTGCGGACTCCGTTCTTGTTATCCTTCATGACTCTACACTGGGAACATCGAACAACATGCTGAAGAGAAAAGCGGACCGCGACTCGCTGTTCGCATACCTTTCATCGATGGTCCCGAATTATGATGTAGCATACAAGGACACCAGTGGATCGACGCTCCCCAATCTGGAGAACTATAAGAAGATCATTGCTGTCGAGACGAGTTTTGATGACGCTGTCGTACGGTGGTTTGGAGGGGCGAGTCGCCAGGCGTTGAAAGACTGGCTCAACGCGGGAACACCCGCCGGCAAGAGATCACTGATCATGTTTGGGGCAGACCTTGGCTACAATTACAGTCGCCCGTTGTCCGGCAGCTATGACACGGTCCTTGCAGATCAAATGTTGAAGTTCACGTACCAGGCCGATAATGGTAATGCCCTTGGCTCAATCACCGGTGTCACCGTCAACCCCGGTCTGGTGATTCCGTACACGACCACTCCTCCGGGTGGAGGTTTCTGGCCGGATGGATGCCTTCCTGGCTCTGGATCGAATGTGTTGTACAAATACACCGGAAGGCCCGAGACCGATAGTGTGGCGGGGATTGGTTATAATGCGCCGGGATACACCTCTGCTGTCATGTTCCAGGATCCGCGCTATTTTGTAGGAGGGTTCGAAACTGTCCTGCGCAGCGTGCTTCAGTACTCCGGAGTCATTACCGATGTGCGACCGACACCGCAAGAGATTGCCACGGAGTTCATTCTCCAGCAGAACTACCCGAACCCGTTCAACCCGACAACCACACTGCGCTACTCGCTTCCAACGGAGGCACGAGTCACACTCTCCATCTTCAATACACTTGGACAGCGTGTTGCGACATTGAAGAACGATGTGCAAAACGTCGGATCCCATGAGCTCGTGTGGAACGCACAGAATGATTT
>JACQVJ010000082.1 GCA_016209805.1 Ignavibacteriota bacterium | reverse complement strand
TGACCGGAACAGCGTCACGAAGTGGTTCGTGACGCCCCAGTAAAATATCAATTGCGGTTCCCCAGCTCGCCCGTTCCAAACCCTCGCTGATGCGCGCCTTTCGACCCCATACGAAATATCCCTTTTCCAGCGTGTTTTGAGGGGTGTCTAAGGTTTTTCGAAGCAAAAAATCAGGGATTCCCCGATTGCCAATCCACATGGCTTCGGTTATTATGTATGCTGTTCGGGTATCCTTAAGATGGTCGCGGCCCACTCACCCACAACCGTGTGTCAATGCTCGATCCTTTTCTGGTAGAACAGCGGTACCAATCACTCCTTCAATCGCTCAACGCGCTATGCGCACCACGCACCCAATTGCTCAGGATTCTGGAGTTTCTCGAAGTGTTGCTCGAAACGGGGAGTGATTCTTATATCGACCGATATGCATCTGACCTTCTTTCTCGTCTCTCTGCACTGATGTCGCAGTTGACTTTGACCGAAGCTAATATTGCTGTGCTAGATCGACTTGAGCCGGTGGTTGATAAACTCGCGGATAAATGTCTTGCGCTTACGGGGACTGAGACGTTTTCGAGGATCATTGATTATCTCAGCCATGCCGATCAATCCACACCGCCGTGGATAGCAACCCGTTCTTCAGATTGACACACTCACTCAGTCCGCCGCCTCACCTTTTACGGCAGGGGTTACGGGGATGGGAGGCCTACGTGACCCCACTGAGTATCCTTCGCTCACCTTGCGTTAGATGCGCGTGGCTATGACGATACCGGCGTGGGAGGTATCGCTGAGAAACCCATTGTTCAGGGAGGGACAATGGGTTTTTCTTTCCTTCTCCTGTCTACAAAACCAACACTCAGTATGAACAAATACTCTCATTGATTTTCCCTCGCAACATCTTTATATTTAGGCTCGTCAAACCATAAGAAAACAAGAGGTTATTCTGTAGTTGGAGGATGAATGTCGTTCGATATTAAGGCCATTAACGAGAAAATCCAGCGTGAGAGTGCCTTCATTGACTTGCTTCAAATGGAGATCTCCAAGGTTATTATTGGACAAAAGCACATGGTGGACCGACTGCTCGTCGGGCTGCTCGGAAACGGGCATATCCTGCTCGAAGGCGTCCCCGGTCTTGCGAAGACGCTTTCCATCAAGACGCTTGCCGGTGCAATTCAGGCAAGATTCCAGCGGATCCAGTTTACTCCCGATCTTCTTCCTGCAGACCTCGTTGGAACAATGATCTACAACCAGAAAGATGGGTCGTTTCAGGTAAGGAAAGGTCCAGTCTTTACAAACTTTATTCTTGCCGACGAGATCAACAGATCGCCCGCCAAGGTGCAGAGCGCTCTTCTCGAAGCGATGCAAGAGCGCCAGGTGACGATCGGCGAAGAGACGTTCAAGCTGCCTGAGCCCTTCCTCGTCCTTGCGACCCAAAACCCAATCGAACAAGAAGGGACATATCCTCTTCCCGAAGCTCAAGTGGACCGCTTCATGCTCAAGGTAAAGATTGGCTATCCTTCGAAGGATGAAGAACTGCAGATCATGAGGTCCAACATCAATGGACAATTCCCAACGGCACAGAGTGTGGTATCTCCGGCGGAGATTCTCAAAGCGAGGAATGTGGTGAACGAGATTTACATGGATGAGAAGATCGAACGCTATATCCTGGACATTGTTTTTGCTACTCGAGCTCCGAAGGAATACAATCTGGGGAAACTCACGCAACTTATCGGATACGGCGCGTCGCCCCGCGCAACCATCTACCTTGCACTGGGCGCCAAGGCATACGCCTTCATCAAGCGGCGCGGGTATGTGATTCCGGAAGACGTCCGTGCGATAAGTCTGGATGTCTTGCGGCATCGCGTCGCCGTGACGTATGAGGCGGAAGCGGAAGAGGTTACTTCAGAGCAGATCGTACAGGAAGTTTTGAACAAGATTGAAGTGCCGTAGACCGCCGTTCGTTGTGTGAGTTGCTGATGCCCTCCAATGGAAACGCGAGAACTCCTCAAAAAAGTACGACAGATCGAGATCAAGACACGCGGCCTGGTGAACCAGATCTTCTCCGGCGAGTATCATAGTGTCTTCAAGGGCCGCGGCATGGAGTTCTCCGAGGTGCGTGAATACCAGTTCGGAGACGACATCCGCAGCATTGATTGGAATGTCTCGGCGCGGTTCGCGCATCCGTTTGTCAAGATCTTTGAAGAAGAGCGTGAGCTCACCGTCATGTTGATCGTGGATCTGAGTCGTTCAGGGAGCTTCGGCTCCGGTGACAAGCTCAAGAACGACATCGCAGCCGAGATATGTGCCGTCCTCGCATTCTCCGCAATCAAAAACAACGATAAGGTTGGGCTGATCCTCTTCACTGATCGCATTGAGAAATTTGTTCCGCCGAAAAAAGGGAGGGGGCACATTCTACGTATCATCCGCGAGTTAATCTCGTTTGAGCCGACGGGGACGGGCACAAACATACGACAGGCGCTGGAGTACTTTAATCACGTCAACAAGAAACGCTCAATTGCATTCCTCATCTCCGATTTTATCGACGACGGGTACGACAAGATCCTCCGCATCATCAGTAGAAAACACGATGTCATTGCAGTGGAAATCACCGATCCACGGGAAGAAGAACTACCCGATGTCGGGATGGTGAAACTGCGGGATGCGGAAGCGAATCGTGAGCGGTGGGTTGATACCTCTGATCAATCGGTGCGGAGAGAATACGAGCGGTTTTGGCGTCAGAGGAGAGCGAAACGGAAAGAGATGTTTGTCCGCAGCAGGGTCGATGCGATCCCGATCCGCATTGACCGGCCGTACATCAGACCGATTGTCGACTTCTTTAGACTACGAGAGCGACGACTGTGATGAAGAAGTTACCTTTGTACGTTGCAGGGGTCATTGCCCTCTGTGTGCAATTCTCCAGCTCCGGGTATGGGCAGGATGTCGGCGTCCGTGCGCGGGTTGATTCGACACGTTTTGTGGTTGGTGATCCAATCACTGTCCGCATCGAGGTCAGTCACCCGAGAGGACTGACATTCAGGTTGCTCGTAGGCGATACGCTCGGCGCTTTTTTTGTCCTCGACAAGTCCAACTTTCAGCCGCAAAGCGATACTGTAACCGCAACCTCAATTGTCGTTGCAAAGTATGATTCCGGCACGGCGATTGTCCCTCCGATAGAATTTCTCTACACCGTTCCCGGAGACACGTCACTGCACACAGTAGCAAGCAACCCTCTCATCCTTACCATTGTCACGGTCCCCGTCGATACCTCCAAGGACATCAGGGATATAAAACCTCCGCTCTCCATCCCATTGACATTTGCAGAGGTGGCGATGTATGTCGGAATTCTCTTGGCGATTGTGGCCATTGCCTACTTCGTGTACCGATACTGGAAGAAAAAGCAGATGGAAAAGGCAACCGACGCGTATGTTCCGCCCCCGAAAGCGGCACATGTGATTGCACTCGAGGAGCTTGCCGTGCTAAAGGAGAAGAAACTCTGGCAGCAGGGCCTCATCAAGGCATATTATTCCGAACTGACCGAGATCATACGGCGGTATTTCGAAAACCGATATAACGTCCGCGCACTTGAAGAGACCACCGATGAGATCCTTCATGAGCTGAGAAAGCACTCCCACGCAGCACCAATTCTTGAAGAATCCAACACACTGCTGACCCTTGCGGACCTGGTGAAATTTGCCACGTATCAGCCGGGAATTCCCGACCACGAAGAAATGATGACAATTGCGTACAAGATAATTGATAAGACCAGAGTTGTTGAGGCGAAGGCTGTCACCAAGCCCGAACGAATGGTAGCGATTCATGTGGACCAGTAACCTGACGTTTGCAAATCCTGAGTTCTTGTACGGACTGACAGTGATTCCTCTGATAGTCTTCTGGTACGCGCGTCGTCATCGTGCGGCGACGTCCGACATTCGTTTTTCTTCTCTTCTCCCATTCAATCAACTAAAGCCGTCGCTCAAAGAGCGTGTTCGGCACATACCGTTTATTCTTCGCATGGTCGTCATTGCAATGCTGCTCGTCGGTTTTGCAAGGCCGCGGACTTCATCACAAGGGGAGAATGTCTATGCCGAAGG
>JACQVJ010000075.1 GCA_016209805.1 Ignavibacteriota bacterium | reverse complement strand
TGCTAGGCCGCTCAAGAAGATGTATTCTCCTGTCAGTGCTCATCATGTCTCGTACGCACGACGCTGTCCCATCCTGAGAATTATCATCCACCACGAGTACCTCAATGCCTTCCGCCTTGCTCAGTACCTTCGGTATCAGCTTCCTTATGTTGTCTGCTTCGTTAAATGTCGGGATAACGACGAGCGCCCTGGACATAAAGACTAATTCGCGTTGTAGAAATCTTTGATTGCATCGGTTATGTATCCAAGATGCTCGTCCGTCAACTCGGTATGCATCGGCAGCGAGATGACTTCGTCTGCCGCCTGTTCGGTAATTGGAAAATCGCCTTTCTTGTTCCCGGCTATCGCAAACGCCTTCTGAAGATGAAGTGGAATCGGATAGTAAATTGCGTGAGGAATGTTCTTCAATCTCAGAAATGCCGCGAGGGCATCCCGTTTCGGTGCGCGAAGGGTGTACTGATGGAAGATATGCTGGCACGCCGGCGAGACATACGGCAAAGTTACAGGTGTTTCCGTCAGGAGCTCATCATAGCGACGGGCACTGAGCTGCCGAGCGGAATTCCACTGCTCAAGGTAACGGAGTTTTACGCCAAGCACCACCGCTTGCAATGTATCGAGTCTGCTGTTCACTCCGAGAATCTCGTGATGATACTTCTCCTTCGAGCCGTGAACCACAATCATCCGCATACGTTCACCAAGGGCAACATCATTTGTCACGACCATACCCGCGTCTCCGAATGCACCGAGGTTCTTGCTCGGGATGAAGCTGATGCATGCGATATTGCCAAACGTGCAGACCTTTTTCCCTTTGTACGATGCACCCATTGCCTGCGCTGAATCCTCGATCACCTTGAGGTTGTGCTTTCTGCAAACATCCATGATTGGATCCATATCGGCAGACTGGCCGTAGAGATGAACGGGAATGACGGCTTTTGTGTGCGGAGTGATTGCAGCCTCAATCCTTGCCGGGTCGATGTTGAAGGTCTTCGGATCGATATCGACATATACCGGCTTTGCGCCGAGCAAGACAATGGTCTCAGTCGTGGCTACAAAAGTGAAGGGCGTGGTAATGACCTCATCTCCCGCGCCAATGCCGAGAGCCATCATTGCGACCTGCAGCGCGTCGGTACCGGAAGCACAGCCAACTGCATAACGCACGCCCAGGTATCCCGCAACCTCGCATTCAAGCTCGCCGACTTCCTTGCCTAAAATAAACTGTCCCGATTCAACTACCTTCTGGATGGCCGAGTCGATTTCCTGTTTGATTTTCTTGTACTGGCCGACAACGTCGACCATGTGGAGGTTCATGGCAAATCCGTAGTTACCTGCACTGAGTGTCAACGCCCCCTTCCGAGCAACATGTGGTAGATGGTGCTGAGAATGATTTTCGTGTCCATTCTCAACGACATATTCTCAATGTAGAAGAGGTCGTACTGGACTTTCTTCTTCACGTCTTCGATTGTCTCGTCGTACTTGTGTTTCACCTGAGCCCATCCGGTAATGCCGGGACGCACTTTGAGCCGGCGAGGATACATAGGAATCTCCCGCGAGAGTTTCTCAACAAACATCGGTCGCTCGGGTCTAGGCCCAACAAGACTCATGTGTCCAAGCAGGACGTTCCACATCTGAGGGATCTCATCGAGGTGAAGTTTGCGAAGGATCTTCCCCACTTGTGTAACGCGCGGGTCTTTCTTACCAGCCCATTGTGGACCGGCTTTCTCAGCATCTTCACGCATCGAGCGGAACTTGACGATGTTGAAGCGCTCACCGTCCTTCCCGACTCGTTCCTGTTTGTACAACACCGGCCCGGGAGATTCAAGCTTGATAATCGTGGCAATCAGCACCCACAGCGGAAGTCCAAGGGCAAGCACAGCTAACGACACCGAAATATCGAGCAGACGTTTGAGCGATTCTTCCCACGGTCTCATCAACTCCGGACTGATCTCGATCAGCGGAAATCCATAGATCTGATTCGTCCTTGCCTGGCCGCTGATGATATCGTACAGATCAGGCATGATCTTCAGACCCACTTTGTGGGAGTTGCAACGCCTGATGATTTCGAGCAACCTGTCGTGATCTGAAGAATCAAGGGCAATCAGGACCTCGCGGATATCGTGTTTCTCGATGATCTTGTGAAGGTCGTCGACAATTCCGAAGACCTTCAATCCCTTGTACGCGCCCGCCTTGCGATTATCCACTCCTGCAAATCCCACCACTCGGTAGCCAAGGGCGGGATATTTTACAACCTCATTGTACAATTCTCTCGACTTGGAAGGACTTCCCACGATGATCGTGTTATGTGCGCCTATTCCGGCAATCAGCATCCTTCTCTGAACGCTGCGAAACGCGAGACGACCAACGGACACAAAGCTAAAGAGAATTCCCCAGTAGATGGCAATCAACAAGCGTGAGCTTACAGCAACGTTTTGTCCTTGATCGTCAACAAAGATGACAAAGAAAAGGAAAAGGCAACCCATCAGTGTGGATTTGAAAAGCAAGGCGATCTCGTCAAAGCGGGACGCTGCATACCACGACCGGTACAGACCAACCATGAAGAACACAATCGCCCAAAAGAGGTAGACGAAGATCATGGGCGTCCAAAAATCAGGCTCGACACTCAGGTCTATCCAACCGCTACGAACACGGAGGGTGTAGTAGACGGTCCACGCAAGACTGATGGCAAGGAAGTCAGCAAAAAGGAGAATCCATCTTTCTTTGCGGTTGGCCATTATCGTGTGCCCTCTGCAAGCTGTTCATACAACTCTGCGATGCGCTTATGCATTGTGTCCATATCAAATGCTCTGCGCGCCCACTGGTATCCGCATTCGGCGAGCCGCCGCGCTTTATCAGGATTGCTCAGTGCGTCCTCCATGGCTTCCACCGCGGCGTTAACGCTATTCGGCTTTATCAACCAGCCAGTCTCATTGTTCCTGATAGCATCGGACGTGCCTCCGACGTCCGTCGCAATTACAGGCAGCTTCGCATACATGGCTTCGGCAAGTGATCGACTGAGCCCCTCCCAGAGGCTCGTCATCGCAAAAAGATCCATTGCAGCAAGATACGCTGGCACATCAGACCGAAAACCGGTGATTACAACGTGGTTATGAACGCCAAGGGAACGTGCCTGAATTTCCAATTGTCCGCGCAAATGACCGTCACCCACAAGCAGCAATCGGGCGTTGGGAACCTCCTTTGAGAGGCAAGCAAACGCCTCCACGAGAATGTGCAATCCCTTTTGGTCCGAGAAGCGTCCCGTAAAACCGATAACCTTATGTCTGTCGTTAAAGCCCAACGATCTTCTCACGGCAGCGCGATCGACCGGCCGCTCAAAAGGAGAAAAGTCGATGCCATAATAGAAGGTTTCTACGGAGCGTCGCGCCCCGATACCGAGCTTTCTAGCTGTTTCCCGGTCGCCGTTGGAATACAGAAGTAACGACGTTGTAAAGCGTGACATTGCCTTTTCTATTCCAACAAATACAATCTTCGTCCAGGGCGGCATGAACTCATTGAACGAGAATCCGTGGACAGTATGCACGATGCCCCCGACACGGGCAAAAGAACCGCCAAGTCGGCCAACAACCCCGGCCTTCGATGAGTGCGTATGCAAGATCTCCACTTTCCTTTCTTCGCAGAATTTCTTGATCTGGAAGATCGATTTGGCATCGTTCCAGAGAGAAATAGGTCGGCACAATGCGGGGATGTCATATGCCTGCACCCCTGGCAAAGACTGAACCATCTCCGCCCAATCACCTTCCATACGACCGGCAACGATCGGTTCAAACTTGGTTTGGTCAAGACCGCGGACGATCAACAGCAAATAATCCTGAGCCCCCCCAAATGCGAAATTAGTAATAAGATGTGCAACCCGGATTCGACGACTCAATGTGTTTGTGATTGCCTGTTTAGAATAATCTCTTATGAATCTCGTGGTACCTCTTTCGCAAAAGGTTCATCTGCTGGCCCTCGCCATCCGATAAATCTCCTCATACTTCAGAACCAGTTTCTCCCAAGAATACAACTTGAGTTGTCTCGATGCGACAAGCTTGTAGCTCCGGCTTCCCACTAATTCGAGGGCATCGCGAACTGCTTGAAAGAATTCCTCCGAATCGTCCAGCGAGAAGAAACAGGCGGCCCTCCCTGCTACTTCGAGACTGGTAGGAATCCTGCTGGCCACAACTGGTTTCCCACAGTACATCGCCTCAAGAATCGGAAGGCCAAAACCTTCACACACTGATGGAAGAATAATAATCTCTGCATTTCTGTACAATGT
>JACQVJ010000068.1 GCA_016209805.1 Ignavibacteriota bacterium | reverse complement strand
GCTTAAGGCAAATGTCAAGTCATCGTTCATTACAGCAAGCAATCACAAAATTCAGGTTTATTTCCTGGACAACCAGGCCTTGTATGGACGATCCGGCATGTACATTCATCCGGAGTCAAAAAAGGACTACGTCGATAACGATACCCGTTTCATTTTTTTCTCGCGTGGGGTTCTGGAGGTCTTGAAGCGGATGGGATGGCAGCCAGACATCATCCACTGCAACGATTGGCAAACCGGACTAATACCTGCATATCTTAAAACACTATACAAAGAAGATCCATTCTACAAAAAGACGAAAACCGTCTTTACGATGCATAACATGGCATATCAGGGGATCTTTCCCAAGACTTCTTTCACAAAGACTCTTCTGCCAAAGACTCTTCTCTCCGAAAAGGGGATTGAATCACAGGGATGCGTTAACTTCCTGAAGGCCGGTATCGTTTTTTCGGACGCACTTACCACGGTGAGCAGGAAATATGCGCTGGAGATCCGTACAAATGGAGAATACGGATTCGGGCTTCAGTCCCTGATCAACAGGAGAAGGAAGAACCTTCACGGTATTCTGAACGGGATCGACTATTCCGTCTGGAACCCAGCAATCGATGAGACAATACCTCATAAGTACGATGTAAAATCATTTGACCTGAAGATTGAGAACAAGAAGGCGCTGCTCGCGCGGATGAAAATGCCGTTCAAAGAAACGACTCCCTTGCTGGGGATCATCTCACGGCTGGCGGAACAGAAGGGTTTCGATCTCATCGATGAAATACTGGAGCCTATGATGAATATGGATCTCCAGCTTATCGTACTCGGCGTTGGCGAGAAGCGCTATCATGAGATACTGGAACGAGCATCGAGAATGTACCCTGGCAAGGTAGGTGTGCATCTCTCCTTTAGCGCAGATCTCGCACATTGGATCGAGGCGGGCAGCGACATATTCCTGATGCCTTCAAAATATGAGCCGTGCGGTCTGAATCAGATGTATAGCTTGAAGTATGGAACGGTCCCCATTGTTCGCGCGACCGGGGGCTTGGATGATACGATCCAGGATTTTGATCCGCGCACTGGAAAGGGGACCGGATTCAAATTCACAAAATATGACGGCGGTGAATTGTTGCGTACGATTCAGCGAGCGGTGGAGCTTTTTGCGGATCGAGCCACCTGGCGCAAAATAGTCAGGAATGGGATGAGTGAGGATTTTTCCTGGGAATCTTCTGCAAAGAAGTATCTCCAATTGTACCGGAGCCTCGCAAGAAAGTGAGCGGCGGAAGGATAGGTGTGTTCATCGATCGCGATGGGACACTCAACGAAGAAATGGACTTCATCCGAACACCGGATGACCTCAAACTTATCAATGGTGCTGCAGCGTCCGTTCGAAAACTCAACGAGCGCGGACTGGCCACCGTCGTGATCTCAAACCAGTCGGGTGTAGCCAGAGGATATCTTACTGAAGAGGACCTCGCTCGTATCCACGAGAAGCTGATACAGGAGCTGAGCAGAGAAGGAGCCAGCGTCGATCGGATCTACTATTGTCCGCATCACCCAACAGACGGCAACGCACCGTACAATAACGACTGTGAATGCCGCAAACCGAAACCGGGGATGTTGAAACGGGCAGAAAAGGATCTCGGGATTGATCTAAGAAAGTCCTTTGTTGTTGGAGATAGCGTCGTTGACATGCAGGCGGGGGCTGCGGTCGGAGCAACCACCATCCTCGTCCTGACAGGATACGGCAAGAATACGAATGAAGAACGAAAACGCGGAAATATTTCAGTAGATGTCGTTGTCGAATCGATTCAAGAGGCAGTTGATCACATTTTGCAGAAAATTGGGAAGGGAGAAAAGAAACAGAATGCTTGACGGGAAGAGAGGCCATCTGAGCTGGTTGCTCATCATGGCGTGCGCACTGAGTTCATCAATCATCGTTTCCAGTTGCAGCGAACAACTCACGGGGATCCCTCCGGGCGCGTCGCTTGTCAACCGTGAGATCATCATCCTGGACACAACGATCTTTGCCACGGGAAGCAGTTCGTTCAAACAATATGTGCCGATGGACTCGCGCATTTTCCCGTTGAGTCAGAATCTCCTCGGGCGGTTTGGGAATTACACTGCGTTCACGGTTCTTCAGTTCAACCCCAACTTCATTC